>DATMJT010000173.1:0-2542 GCA_035553735.1 Pilimelia sp. | reverse complement strand
AGCAGCGTCCACGCAGGACGGTGAACGGCGGAGACGGGCCGCGTCCAGCCCGGACGCCGGTGGGTCGCGCCCACCGCGGTCGGTGCCGGCGGCGCGGGCGACGCCCACCCCCACGAGCGTCGCCCGCCGTGCCGCCGGCTTCAGGTGGCCCCGTCCCCCAACGGCCGAAGAATGCCACCCAACCCCCGCCGGTCGCGGCTGCGCAGGGCCTGAGGCCCCAGCCCCCAGGCCGTCGGGGAACCCCCGGCACCGCCTGCGACCAGCACGTTCAGGCTAGTGCTCCGACCGCGTACGGGTACAGCCAAAATGTCCCCGGTCACACTGCGTCGCCGGTCACGTCCCGGCGGGCCGGTCGTCAGGCGGGTCGCCGGGCCCCGGCCCGGCCGCCCGGCCCGGCCCGTCCGGCTCCGCCAGATGGGCGAATGCGCGCAGGTTCGCCACCGACTCGCCCCGCTCCCGGCGCCACCGCCACTCCCGCCGGATCGCGTCGGCGAAGCCGAGCTCCAGCAACGCGTCGAAGGAGTCGTCCGCAGTGGTCAGGACCGCGCCGAGCAGCCGGTCCAGCTCGTCGGGCGTGACGGCGGCCAGGCTCAGCCGACCGGTGAGGTAGATGTCGCCGGCGGCGTCGATGGCGAACGCGACGCCGGGTAGCCGGGCGTTGCGGCGCAGCAGCCACGCCCACACCTCCTCCCGACGCTCGTCGGGCTGACGCATCACGAACGCCTCGGCCCGCACGCTGTGCTCGCCGACGATCAGGTTGCAGACGGTCTTCAGCTTGTGCTCGCCCGGCAGCACGACGGCGTAGGACCACCGGCCCGTCGGGTCGACCGCCAGCTCCCGCTCGGCGCACAGCCGCCGGATCAGCTCCGCCACCCGGTCCCGCTCGTCGCTCACCACGTGCCCGCACCCATCGCGCAGGCGTCGCCGGCCAGCTGGTCCGCGATCCGCCCGGCGTGCTCGACGACCGCCTCCCGGTAGACCTGCATCAGGCCGCAGGCCGTGCGGTCCCAGGAGAAGCGCCGGGCGTGGGCGACGGCGCCCTCGGCCAGCGCGGCGCGCCGGGCCGGCGCGGTCAGCAGCCCGCCCAGCACCGCCGCCCAGTCGGTGGGGTCGTGCCCGTCCACCAGGACCCCGCTGACGCCGTCCCGCACGGCGGTGACCAGGCCGCCCACCGCGGCCGCCACCACCGGCGTACCGCACGCCTGGGCCTCCAGGGCCACCAGGCCGAAGGACTCGTTGTACGACGGCACCGCGACCAGGTCGGCGGCCCGGTACACCTCGGCCAGCTCGTCGCCCCGACGCGGCGGCAGGAACCGGACCGCGGTCGAGATGCCCAGCCGCGCGGCGAGATCCACCAGGGCCGTGGGCTGGTCCAGACCGGTGCCGCTGGGGCCGCCCACCACCAGCACGGTGAGCCGGTCGGCGGTCCGCCGGTCGCGGGAGCGCAGCGCGGCCACCGCGCGCAGCAACACGTCGGGAGCCTTGAGCGGCTGGATCCGGCCCACGAAGGCGACCACGTGGCCCCGCTCCGGCAGGTCCAGCCGGTACCGGGCCCGGCGGCGCGCCGCGGCGGCCCCGGCTGGGGGGGCCGGGCGGAACCGCTCCAGGTCGACCCCCGGCTCCACCACCCGCACCCGCCCCGGATCGGCGGCGTACCGCTCGATCAGGTCACGGGCCTCGGCGCAGGTGTTGGCGATCAGCCGGTCCGCCTCGGCCACCACCTGCTCCTCGCCGATCACCCGGCCCTTGGGCTCGGGGCGGTCCCCCACGGCCAGCTGGGAGTTCTTCACCTTGGCCAGGGTGTGCGCGGTGTGCGCCAGCGGCACCCCCCAGCGGTCCTTGGCCAGCCAGCCGACCTGGCCGGAGAGCCAGTAGTGGGAGTGGACGAGGTCGTAGTAGCCCGGCGGGCGGGCCGCCTCGGCCCGCAGCACGCCGGTGGTGAAGGCGCACAGCTGCGCCGGCAGCTCCTCCTTTGCCAGTCCCTCCAACGGCCCCGAGGTCACGTGGCGCACCGAGACGCCGGGCGCCATCTCCACCACCGGCGGCAGGTCGCGGGCCACGGCCCGAGTGAAGATCTCCACCTCGGTGCCGGCCTCGGCGATGCGCCGGGCCACCTCGACGATGTAGACGTTCATCCCACCGGCGTCGCCCGTACCGGGCTGGTCCAGCGGGGAGGTATGGACCGAGATGACGGCGATGCGCCGCGGCGCCCCCCGCACCGCCGCCGATCCGCCTCGCACCTGCGCCACACCCGCTCCTTTCCCCGCTGCTGGCGCACCGACGCCCCCGCCGGCCCGCCGCGCCCGTCCGGCGCCACGGGAAGCAACCCCGACCCGGGGCGACATCTTCCCCGCACCGGCGCGCCGCGGCGCCCTCGGCCACAATGGCGCCATGACTGACATCGCCGTGGTCACCGGGGCGTCCAGCGGCATCGGCGCCGCGACCGCCCGCCGGCTGGCCGCCGAGGGGTTCCACGTGGTGGCGGCGGCCCGCCGCGCCGAGCGGCTGGCGGGAGTCGTCGACGCGATCGCCGCGGCGGGCC
>DATMJT010000172.1:0-5606 GCA_035553735.1 Pilimelia sp. | reverse complement strand
CGACATCGAGGTGCCGCTGGGCAACCTCTCCGCGGCGTCGGCCGGCATGGTGGCACTGGTCTGGTGCTTCACCGGTATCGCGTTCCTGGTGGGCGCGTGGACCGGGCGGCGCGCCCACGTGCTGGCCGTCGCGGGCACGCTGGCGGTGCTCGGGTACGTCCTGCGGGCGGTCGGCGGACTCGTGGACGGCCTGGCCTGGGTGAGGTGGCTGTCGCCGTTCCACTACTACATCGGCGCCGACCCGCTGCGCACCGGATGGCACGCCGGTCACCTCGCCGTGCTGGGGGCGGTCGCCGCCGCCACGGCGGTCGCGGGGATCGCCGTGTTCGACCGCCGCGATGTCGGCGTCTGAGGACGCGGGCGCCGGGCGGCCCGCCGCCGGCAGGGGCGGCCCGCCCCTGCCGGCGGCGGCCCAGACCCCAGCGCAGGCGGACCCCGGCGGCGACCCGACCCGGACCGCCGGCGGGTGGCTGGCCGACGCCGCCCACCCGCTGCTCGTCGACGCCGACCCGGCGCGCCGGCTGGTCGACGCCGGCCGGCTGGGGGCGCGGGCCGCGGCGGACTCCGTCAGCCTCGCCGGCCTGGTCGACGGCGTGCTGGCGGCCGCTGACCGGGCCGCCGCCGAGCGCCCCGCGGAGCCGGCCGCGCGGCTGATGGGCCGGCTCAGGCCGGTGATGACGGCGGCGGTGGCCGGCTACCAGCGGCAGGCGCGCAGCGAGTTGTCCCGGCGCGACCACGAGCGGGACCAGTTCGTCACCGACCTGCTCACCGGGCACACCGACCCGGGTCGCCTGGCCGCGCGGGCGCAGCGGTACGGCATCCGGCTCTCCGGAGAGCACGTCGTCGCGGTGGCCCGCGGACCGGGGCTCGACCGGCACGTCATGCAGGCGGTCGACGAGGCGCTGGCGGCCCGGTTCGGCGCCGGCAACAGCCTGACCGTCCTGCGCGACGGCGACCTGGTGTGCATCTGCGCCGGAGGGCTGCGGGGCGTGTCCGCCGAGCTGGCCCACCGACTGCTCGCCCACCTCGGCGCCGGTGGTTGGCAGGTCGGCGTCGGCCGCCCCCACGCGGGTGTGCACGGCCTGACCACCTCGCTGCAGGAGGCGCGCAACACGCTGGACCTGGCCGCCCGGCTGGGATTCGGCACGCCGGTGCTGCACGCGGCCGACCTGCTCGTCTTCCCGGTGCTGCTGCGCGACCGCGACGCCATCACCGATCTCGTCCACACTGTGCTGGGACCGCTCACCCGGGCCCGCGGCGGCGCCCAGCCCCTGCTGGACACCCTCACGGTCCTGTTCGAACAGCAGGGCAACCAGACCGCGACCGCCAGGGCCCTGCACGTCAGCGTCCGGGCCGTCACCTACCGGCTGGATCGGATCAAGGCCCTCACGGGCTACCACCCCAGCGAGCCCACCCAGCGATTCACGCTGCACACCGCCGTCCTCGGCGCCAAGCTGATCGGCTGGCCGGGCCCGGACACCGGGGTACGTCCACAGGGGTGAGACGCACCCGGCGCCGCGCGGGGCCTCAGCGGCGGGCCGGCTCGGTCTCGCACGGCGGCTGGCGGCCGGGCGGCGGCAGGTACGCGGCGAGGTCCGCGCCGGTGACCCGGGGGTGGGCCACGATGCAGATCCGGTCGGCGACCCGCTCCGGGTCCGGGCTCCACAGCAGCCCGCTGTGGTCCTCGCTGCCCGTGGCGATCGTCCGCCCATCGGGGCTGTAGGCCACCGCGTCCACGGGCTTGGCGTGGCCGACGAGGGTCGCCAGCGCGACGGCGCGGCGCGGGTCGCCCACCCCCCACAGCCGCAGCGTGCCGTCGGAGCTGGCGGTGGCGAGCGTGTCCCCGTCCGGGCTGAACGCGGCCGACTTGACGCCGTCGGTGTAGCCGGTCAGCACGGCCGCGGCCGCCGGTCGGCGGCGGTCCGCGACCTGCCACAGCCGGGCGGAGCGGTCCTCGGCGGCGGTCGCCAGCGTGTCCCCGTCCGGGCTGAACGCGACCGACTCGATGGCGTCGGTGTGCCCGGCGAGCACCCCGAGCGGTCCGGGCCGGCGCGGGTCGGTGACGTCCCACAGCCGGGCCGTGTGGTCGGCACCGGCGGTGGCCAGGACGCGCCCGTCCGGGCTGAACGCCGCCGCGGTGACCGCACCGGTGTGGCCGGTCAGGGTCACCAGCGGCCGGCGGCGGCGCGGGTCGGTGACGTCCCACAGCTGCACCGTGCGGTCCGCCGCGCCGACCGCGAGCACCCCGCCGCGCGGGCTGAACGCCACCGCCTCCACGGAGTCGGCGTACCGCACCGGGGCGCCGAGCGGGGTGGCACGGGAGGGGCGGGTGACGTCCCACAGCCGCAGTGTCCGGTCGGCGCCGGCCGTGGCCAGCAGGGCGCCGTCCGGGCTGAAGGCCACCGAGTTCACCGCGTGGGCGTGCCCGGCCAGCACCGCGACCTGGCGCGGGCGCTGCGGGTCGGTGGCGTCCCACAGCCGCACGGTGCGGTCGTAGCCGCCGGTGGCCAACGTGCGCCCCGCGGGGTGGAACGCCACGGCGTAGATCGAGCTGGTGTGGCCCGCGAGGACCGGACCGGGCAGTTCCCACAGCCGGCTGGTGTAGTCGGCGCTGGCGCTGGCCAGCGTACGGCCGTCCGGGCTGAAGGCCACCGCGGTCACGTCGGCGGTGTGCCCGCGCAGGAGCCGCAGCGGGCGTGCCCGCCGCGGGTCGGCGACGTGCCACACCCGCACGGTGGCGTCGACGCCGGCGCTGGCCAGGCGCTGGCCGTCGGGGCTGAACGCCAGGGCGTCGACCGCGTCGGTGTGCCCGTCCACAGTGGCCAACGCCACCGGGCGGGCGGGGTCGGCCACCGACCACAGCCGGACCGCGGAGTCGGCGCCGCCCGTGGCCAGCGTCCGGCCGTCGGGGCCGAGGGCCACCGCGCGGACCGCGCCGGTGCGCACCAGACCGCGTGCCCGCACCGGCCGGGAGCGGTCGGCGGTGTCCCAGAGCCGCACGGTGCCGTCCGCCGCACCGGTGGCCAGCAGGCCGCCGCCCGCCGCGAACACCACGGCGTGCACCGCGTCGGTGTGGCCGGCGAGGGTGGCCAGCGGACGCGCGCGTCCCGGGTCGGCCAGGTCCCACAGCCGCACCCGGCGGTCGGCGCCCGCGGCGGCCAGCGTACGGCCGTCGCGGCTGACCGCGACGGCGTGCACGGGGCCGGTCCCTCCCGGATGGACGACCGTGGCGGCGGGCCGCGCGGGGTCGGTGACGTCCCAGCGCCGCACGGCGCCGTCGGCGCCACCGGTGACGAGGGTGCGCCCGTCCGGGCTGAACGCCACCGCCCGCACCGCGTCGGCGTGGCCCGCCATCGTGCCCACCGGCTGCGGCCGGTGGATGTCGGTGGTGTCCCACAGCCGCGCCACCCGGTCGTGCCCGGCGGTGGCCAGCCGCCGCCCGTCCGGGCTGAAGGCGACCGCCGCCATGCGGCCCGTGCCGGTGAGCACGCCGGCGTAGGGAGCCGCGAAGCTGCTCAGCAGCGCCCCGCGGGTCTCCGCGGTGGGGGCCAGGCGGTAGGCGGCCAGGCTGAGCTGGGCGGCCAGCGCCGGGTCGGTCAGGCGCATCGCGGCGGCCTGCCGGGCGGCCATCTGCGCCGCCGCGACGTCGCGCTCGCGGGCGGCGACGCGGCTGGTGCGCACCGCCTGGACGGTGGCCGCCGCGGCCACCACCAGCAGAACGCTGAGCAGCGCGACGAGCTGCCGAGCCCGCCGGGTGCGGCGCCGGGCGGCCGCCTGCTCGACGTCGCGGGCCCGTCGGCTGGCCGTGAGGAACTCCTCCTCCAGCGGGGTGAGGGTGGGCCGGCGGCGGTCGGCCCAGCTGTCGGCCACGGCCAGCCGCGCACCCCGGTAGAGGGCGCCGGGGTCCCGGCCGAGCGCGTGCCAGGCGTGCGCCGCCTCGGTGAGCTGGCGGTGCACCCGCAGCCCCTCGCGGTCCTCGGCCAGCCAGCCGTGCAGCCGCGGCCAGCAGCGGATGAGCACCTCGTGCGTCAGCTCCACCCGGTCGCCGTCGAGGGTGAGCAGCCGCGCGCGGACGAGTCGCTCCAGGATCCCGCCGCCGTCCGGGGCGCCCCCGTTCGGGGCGCCGCCGTCCGGGGCGCCGCCGTTTGCTGCGCCGCCGTTTGGTGGGCTGCCGCCCCGGCGGCCCCGGCCGCCGCCGTCACCGCCCAGGCCCAGCGACGCCACCTCGTCCCGGCGGATCCGGCGCTTGGTGTCCTCGGTGCCCTCGCCGAGGGCGGTCAGCCGCAGGAACAGCTCCCGGACCAGGGCCTGCTCGTGCGGCGGCAGGCCGCGGTACAGCGACTCGGCGGTGTGCGCCAGGGCGCCCTCGATGCCGCCGGCGGCCTGGAAGCCCGCGAGCGTGAGGGTGTTGCCCCGTCGGCGGTGCCACGTCTCCAGCAGCGCGTGCGAGAGCATGGGCAGCACGCCCACCCGCCCGTGGGTCTGCGCCACGAGCGTGGCCACCAGCGCACCCTCCAGGGTGTACCCCGCACGCGCGGCGGGCTGTACGACGGCGCGGCGCAGCTCGTCCAGCGTCATCGGCCCGATCGTCACCTGCCCGCCGTCGAGCAGCTCCACCAGCTCCCGGTGGCCGGTGCAGTGGGCGTAGAAGTCCGCCCGCACGCCCAGCACCACCCGGCAGCGGCTGCCCCCGGTGCGCGCGGCGGTGATCAGCGCGTCGATGAACGCCGTCCGCTCCGCCGGGTCGCGGCAGAGCGTGAAGACCTCCTCGAACTGGTCCACCACCAGCAGCAGCTCCGCGTCGTGCGGGCGTCCGGCGAGCGCCTGCCGCACGGTCCGGTGCAGGCCGCGCGGGTGTGCGGCGAGTTGGGCGCGCACCCGCGCCGGCGGGGCGCCGGTGAGCCCGGCCAGGGCCAGGGCGCACTCCTCGAACGGCTGGTCCGTCGGCGTGCACAGCACCACGGCCGGCGGGGGCGCGCCGGTCTGCCAGCTCGGCACCAGCCCGGCGCGCAGCAGCGAGGACTTGCCCGCACCGGAGGCGCCGAACACCGCCACGAACCGGTGGGTCGCCAGCCGCCTGCCGAGGTCGGCCACGAGTTGCTCCCGGCCGAAGAAGCGGTCGGCGTCCCGCGGCTGGAAGGCCGCCAGTCCCACGTACGGGGGCCGCGGGTCGCCGGGGCCCGCGGCGCCGGCGGCGCCGTCCGCCGCGCCGGTCGTGCCCTGCTCGGCGGCCAGTGCCGCCGCGACCGCGTGCCACCGCCGGCTCCACTCGTCGACGTCGCCGCCGCAGGCGCGCACGTACGCCAGGGCCACCGCCAGGCTCGGCAGCCGCCGGCCGGCGGCGGCGTCGGACAGCGTCGCCGCGGAGTAGTGCGCGCGCTGGGCGAGGACCCGGTAGGTCGGCCCGCCCGCCGCCCGGCGCAGCGCGCGCAGGTCACTGGCGAACCGCAGCAGCACCCCGTCCCCCGCGTCGAGCGGGCGCTCCCCTCGCGGCACGGATCACACCTCCTCCGCCACCGCGGTCCATTGTGTCAACGGGGACCGACGGTGGCCACGCCCCGCCGGGGGGCACGAGGGGCGTGGCCACCGTCGGTCCCCGTTGACAC
>DATMJT010000171.1:0-7337 GCA_035553735.1 Pilimelia sp. | reverse complement strand
CGGCACACCGACTGCGGCGCAGCCACGAGTTCGCCGCGTACCGCCGCGGCGAACTCGTGGCTGCGCCGCAGTCGGTGTGCCGCGGCCAACACGTCGGCCTGTCTTCCCGCCCGAGCCGGGGCTCAGGCCGAGAGGCGGGTGCGGCCCTTGGACCGCCGCGCGGCGAGGATGGCGCGACCGGCCCGGGTGCGCATGCGCAGCCGGAAGCCGTGGGTCTTCGCGCGCCGGCGGTTGTTCGGCTGGTACGTGCGCTTGCTCACGTCAGGCTCTCCGTACGTCGTTATGCTCCGGCCCGGAAGGGCCGGAGCTGTGGCGGTGATCCGTAGGTCACCGTGTGGTCCGCGGGCCACGGTGCCGCGGGGCGTGCGACGGCGTGGCCACCGTCTATGGTAGGTGGTGCTCGGCGGATCGCTGCGTGCCCCCCACTCCGCGGCGCCGCCGCCTCCCGGCCGGCACGCCGCCGGCGCCGGTACGCCGCCCAGGGACACGGTCGGCGTCGGCACGCCGCCCCAGGGACACGGTCGGCGTCGGCACGCCGCCGAGCCACCCGTCCCGGCGCCACCGGAGCCGTTCGCGGATCTCCCGCACACCGGCGCGCCGGCCTGGGTCAACACGGACCCGCCGGCCGCCCGCCGCGCGCCCGGATCCCCGGGTTCACGGCGCCGGCGAACACGGCTGGGCAGATGTGGACAACGGTTGTCCGGCTGTGGACAACGCTGTTAGCGTGCCCGATTGCTGGTCGGTGCCGCTGACCACACCAGGCTGAATAATCGGGTAAAACCGGACGAGCGGGCCATTCGTTCGCCACGGTGAACCCTGTGTCCCACCGCTCCGGCACGGCGAGCGGGCGACCGTCCGAGGGATGCCGCGGCCCAGCGATGCACAGGTTGTGGATAACCTGTGGATAGCAGGCACCAGCGGGCCGGCTGAGCAACGCGACCTCGGCCACCGGCCGGCGCGGCAAACCCCGTGGACACCCGCCGACGACGGGCGAGACGCACGGCGTAGAAGATGGCGATGGGGGTGGCGCACGGTGGCGGACACGATCGACCTGGCCGCGGTCTGGACGGCCGCGACCGACGAACTCGCCGACGAGATCGTCTCCGCCCAGCAGCGCGCCTACCTGCGGCTCACCCGCCTGCGCGCCATCGTCGAGGACACCGCCCTGGTGTCGGTGCCCGACGCCTTCACCCGCGACGTCATCGAGTCCCGGCTGCGCCCGGCGATCACCGAGGCGCTGTCCCGGCGGCTGGGTCGGCCGATCCAGGTGGCGGTGACCGTACGCCCGCCGGAGGACGGGGCCGCCGCCCCCGGGCATCCCGGGCGGGCGCCGGCGCAGTACCCCGCCGAGCCGGGGCCGCACCACCCGCTGGCGTACGACCCCGCGAACGCCTACCCGCCGGGCGCCGGCGAGGCGCTGCACCCGCCGGTGCCGCGCGCGGGCGACTCGCCGGCCGTCGACGTCGCGCCCGACCCGGTCCGCGGCTACCCCGTGCCGGCACCCGGACCGCCCGCGGCGGCCCCGGCGGACCCCCGGCCCGAGCCGGGCATGCAGGACGGGCTCTTCGCCGCCCCGGATCCCGCCCGCCAGGCGCCCGCGCCGGCGGACCTCAGGTCCGCACCCCCCGGGGACCGGCCAGGGACGTCGGGTGGCCACGCCGGCGGCGCACCGGCCGACGGATCCCGGCCGGTGCCGGACGCGTCGCCCGGGTTCGAGCGGTCCGGCGGCTACTCCAGGGCGGTGCACTCCCGGTATCCGGAGGCCCCGGGCGGCGGCTACCCGGAGCAGGCCCCGGCGTACGGCGAGCCGACCGGGTACCGGGGGCACGATCCCGCCGGCTACCCCTCCGGGCCGCCGACCACCTCGCCCGACCGGGGCCGCGGCGCGGGCCCCGACAGCGGCCCGGGCCGCGGCGGGTCGCCGGAGCACCCCCGGCTGTCCGGGCCGGTGCGCGACGACCGGAGGCCGGGCGCCGAGACCGGCGGCAACCGGTTGAACCCCAAGTACATGTTCGAGACCTTCGTCATCGGCTCGTCCAACCGGTTCGCCCACGCCGCGGCGGTGGCGGTCGCGGAGTCGCCGGCCAAGGCGTACAACCCGCTGTTCATCTACGGCAGCTCGGGGCTGGGCAAGACGCACCTGCTGCACGCGATCGGCCACTACGCCACCACGCTCGGACATGCGCGCTCCGTCCGGTACGTCTCCACCGAGGAATTCACCAACGACTTCATCAACTCGCTGCGGGACGACAAGACCAGCGCCTTCCAGCGCCGCTACCGGGACGTGGACATCCTGCTCATCGACGACATCCAGTTCCTGGAGAACCGGGAGCGGACGCAGGAGGAGTTCTTCCACACCTTCAACACCCTGCACAACGCCAACAAGCAGATCGTGGTCAGCTCGGACCGGTCCCCGAAGCAGCTCGCCACGCTGGAGGACCGGCTGCGCACCCGGTTCGAGTGGGGCCTGCTCGCCGACATCCAGCCGCCGGACCTGGAGACCCGCATCGCGATCCTGCAGAAGAAGGCGGCCCAGGAGCGGCTGTTCGCCCCGCCCGACGTGCTGGAGTTCATCGCCTCACGGATCTCCAACTCCATCCGGGAGCTGGAGGGGGCGCTGATCCGGGTCACCGCGTTCGCCAGCCTCACCCGCTCCCCGGTGGAGCTCGCGATCGCCGAGGAGGTGCTGCGCGACTTCATCCCGGACGGGGCGGGCCCCGAGATCACCGCCGACCAGATCATGTCCGCCACCGCGGACTACTTCGGGGTGAGCCTGGAGGACCTGAAGGGCCACTCGCGGTCCCGGGTGCTGGTCAACGCCCGGCAGGTCGCGATGTACCTGTGCCGGGAGCTGACGGACCTGTCACTTCCGCGCATCGGCCAGGCCTTCGGTGGCCGCGACCACACCACGGTGATGCACGCCGACCGGAAGATCCGCCAACAGATGGCGGAGCGGCGATCCCTCTACAACCAGATCGCCGAGCTGACGAACCGGATCAAGCAGACCTCCTGAACGCCGGCACGCCCACTCCGGCACGCGGCCCCCGGCGCGGCCGCGACGCACGGCGAACGCCCTCCCCAACGTCGGCACGCCCAGCCCCCGGCACGGCCGGAGCCTGTGGTCGACACCCTCCTGAAGATCAACCAGGCGCATCGGTTGTCCACATATCCCCAGACATGTGGACACCCTCCCTGTGGAAACTGTGGGAAACCGCCTCATCCTCATCCACAGCTGTGGATAGCGCCGCTCGGTTGTCAACAAGCGGTTGTGGACGGGGCGGGAGTTATCCACAACCTGTGGATAAACCCTGGGGATAGTGGTGTGGACGGCCTGGGGACGACCGCGCCGTTGTCCACCGGCCGGCGGCGGGTGTGGACGGGCTGGGGAGAAAGCTGGGGACAGCCGAGCGACCGGTTGCCCACAGCTGGGGATGAACCCGGTGGACAGCCGGTGGATAACCGGTGGAAAACTCGGCCGGGCTGTGCACAGCGGGACGCCTGTGGACGACCACGGGTGTTCATACCCAGCTTGTCCACACGTAACCCACCTGTGGAAAACGCTGTGACCTGCGACAACGTGGGTTACCCACAGTTTGCACAGGGGCGACGAAGACGACGAGTTTTATCTCTAAGACAACAAAAACCAATCATCAGCGTTGTGGACATGTGGACAGGCCCACCGACCGGAGGCACCGGACACCGGAGGCACCGATCAGGGGAGCCCGCCCGGGTCGGGGCGACCTGGCGACGCCGCGCCCCATAGGGTTCGATAGGGCGGTCACGTCGGTCAGTCCGGGCGCGCCCAGCGGGGCGCCGCCGAGTCGACGCGGAAGGCAGGAGCATGAAGTTCCGAGTGGAGCGCGACGCGCTCGCCGACGCCGTGGCGTGGACGGCGAAGAGTCTGCCGAGCCGGCCCTCGGTGCCGGTGCTCGCCGGCGTCCTGCTTCGGGTCGCCGACGGGGTGCTGCACGTCTCCGGCTTCGACTACGAGGTGTCCAGTCAGGTCAGCGTCGAGGTGCAGGCCGACGCCGACGGCGCCGCGCTGGTCTCCGGCCGGCTGCTTGCCGAGATCACCAAGGCCCTGCCCGCCAAGCCGGCGGACATCGCCGCCGTGGGCAGTCACCTGGAGCTGGTGTGTGGCAGCGCCCGGTTCACCCTGCCGACCATGCCGGTCGAGGACTACCCGACCCTGCCGGAGATGCCGGCCAGCGCCGGCACCGTCGAGGCGGCCGCGTTCGCCGCCGCCGTGGCCCAGGTGCACATCGCCGCCGGGCGCGACGAGACGCTGCCGATGATGACCGGCGTGCGGATCGAGCTGAACGGCTCCACGCTGGCCATGCTCGCCACCGACCGGTACCGGCTGGCCCTGCGCGAGATCGAGTGGCGGCCGGACGACCCGGCGGTCAGCCTCAACGCGCTGGTGCCGGCGCGCACCCTGGCGGACACCGCCAAGACCCTCGGACCGCTGGGCGGAGACGTCACCATCGCGCTCGCCCAGGGCGGCGCCGGCGAGGGCATGATCGGCTTCGCGGGGGGCACCCGGCGCACCACCAGCCGGCTGCTCGACGGCGCCAACTACCCGCCGGTGCGCTCGCTGTTCCCCGACACCCACAACGCCCAGGCCCGGGTGGCCGTGGCCGCCCTCAGCGAGGTGGTGCGCCGGGTCGCGCTGGTCGCCGAGCGCGCCACCCCGGTCCGGCTCAGCTTCACCTCCGACGGCCTGGTCGTGGAGGCAGGCGGCAGCGAGGAGGCGCGGGCCAGCGAGGCCATGGACGCGGACTTCACCGGGGAGCCGCTAACCATCGCGTTCAACCCGCAGTACCTGCTCGACGGGCTCAACGCGCTGGGCGCGCCGACTGCCGTACTGTCGTTCATCGACGCGTTCAAGCCCGCCGTGGTGTGCCCCGCCGGCGAGGACGGCGAGATCGTGCCGGGCTACCGGTACCTGATCATGCCGATCCGGGTCGCCCGCTGACCGGCGGCCGGCGCACGCCGGCCGCGTGCGGCGCGTCGCCGCGGCCGCGCGGCGGCCCGGCGTGGGCGCACGGATCCGACCAACCCGAAGAGGAGACGCAGATGCAGCTCGGCCTGGTAGGTCTCGGCCGGATGGGCGGCAACATGCGGGAGCGGCTGCGCGCCGCCGGGCACGAGGTCGTGGGCTACGACCGCGACCCGGAGCTCTCCGACGCCACCGACCTGGCCGACCTGGTGGGCCGGCTCGCCGCGCCCCGGGTGGTGTGGGTCATGGTGCCGGTCCAGGTGACGGAGGCCACGGTGGCGGAGCTGGGCGAGCTGCTCGGTGCCGGGGACATCGTCATCGACGGCGGCAACTCGCGGTTCACCGAGGACGCCCCCCGGGCCGCGCGGCTGGGCGAGCGGGGGATCGGCTACCTGGACGTCGGGGTCTCCGGCGGCGTGTGGGGGCGGGAGAACGGGTACGCCCTCATGGTGGGCGGCGACGCCGCGCACGTGGCGCACTGCCAGCCGGTCTTCGACGCGCTCAAGCCGGCCGGGCCGTTCGGCTTCGTGCACGCCGGGCCGGTCGGTGCGGGGCACTACGCGAAGATGGTGCACAACGGCATCGAGTACGGCCTGATGCACGCCTACGCCGAGGGCTACGAGCTGCTGGCCAAGTCGGAGCTGGTTACCGACGTGCCGGGGGTGTTCCGGTCCTGGCGCGAGGGCACCGTGGTGCGTTCCTGGCTGCTCGACCTGCTGGACCGCGCGCTGGAGGAGGATCCCGAGCTGGCCGGGCTGCGCGGCTACGCCGACGACACCGGCGAGGGGCGGTGGACGGTCGAGGAGGCCATCCGGCTCGCCGTACCCATGAACGTCATCGCCGCGTCGCTGTTCGCCCGGTTCGCCTCCCGGCAGGACGACTCCCCGGCGATGAAGGCGATCGCCGCGCTGCGCCAGCAGTTCGGCGGCCACGCGGTCCGACGCTGAGCCCGACGTGTACGTCCGCCGCCTGGAGCTCGTGGACTTCCGCTCGTACGAGCGGGTGGAGGTGGACTTCGACCCGGGCGTGAGCGTGCTGGTCGGCGCGAACGGGGTGGGCAAGACCAACCTGGTGGAGGCGCTGGGGTACGTGGCCACCCTAGCCAGCCACCGGGTGGCCACCGACGCCCCGCTGGTGCGCGCCGGCGCGGCCAGTGCGGTGATCCGTTGCGCGGTGGTGCACGACGGTCGGGAGTTGCTGGTCGAGCTGGAGCTGGTGCCGGGCAGGGCCAACCGGCTGCGGCTCGGCCGGTCCCCGGCGCGGCGGGCGAGGGACGTGCTCGGCGCGCTGCGGCTGGTGCTGTTCGCCCCCGAGGACCTGGAGCTGGTCCGCGGTGACCCCGCCGAGCGGCGCCGCTACCTCGACGACCTGCTGGTCAGCCGGCTGCCCCGGTACGCCGGGGTGCGGGCCGACTACGAACGGGTGGTGCGCCAGCGCAACGCGCTGCTGCGCACGGCCTACCTGACTCGCAAGGTCGGCGGCTCCCGGGGCGACCTGTCCACCCTGGACGTCTGGGACGCGCACCTGGCCCAGCACGGCGCGGAGCTGCTCGCCGGCCGGCTGGAGCTGGTGGCCGCGCTCGGGCCGCACGTGGCCAAGGCGTACGACGCGGTGGCCGCGGGCCGGGCCGCGGCGGCGCTGGGCTACCGGTCCGCGCTGGCGGGCCCGGTCGCGGACCCGGCCCCGGACCCGGATCGGGCGGATCCGCCCGGCGCCGACCGGATGGGCGTCGACCGTCTGGTGCCGGACCGGTCGGCGCTGCGGGACCAGCTGGCCGCCGCGCTCGCCGCCGCCCGGGCGCAGGAGGTGGAGCGCGGGGTGACCCTGGTCGGCCCGCACCGCGACGACCTCGTGCTGACGCTGGGCGACCTGCCGGCCAGGGGGTACGCCAGCCACGGCGAGTCCTGGTCGTTCGCGCTGGCCCTGCGCCTGGCCGGCTACGAGCTGCTGCGCGCTGACGGGATCGAGCCGGTGCTGGTGCTCGACGACGTGTTCGCCGAGCTGGACACCGGCCGCCGGGGCCCCGTCCGCGCCGGGCCGCTCCGACAGGTGCCGCCGGTCCTGCGGGTCGGACGGGTTTTGCGGGTCGGGGTCGGGGTCGACGAAGGAGCTTCGGGCCGCCCGGGGATCGGGGCTGGCCGCCGGATCCGAGGGCCCCGTCGGCCCGGTGCGGCCGCGGTCAGCCGGCACGGCGCACCTGCCCGTCGCCGACCTCGAACCGGCTGCCACCCAGCCCCGCCGGCACGTCCTCGGGCACCGCGCAGGTGACCAGCAGCTGCCCGGCGGACCCGACTAGCTGCGCCAGCCGCTCCCGGCGGCCGGTGTCCAGCTCGGCGAA
>DATMJT010000170.1:0-12828 GCA_035553735.1 Pilimelia sp. | reverse complement strand
CTCCGGAGACGGCGCCGGGCGCGACGCGGCCGCCGGGTTCGCGCGGCTGCGCGTCATCGGAGTCAAGATCTTTGCGGACGGCATCCCGCCCATGCGCTCGGCCTACACCCATCGCTGCTACGCCGACGGCGGTCGCGCCGCGCTGCTGGTGCGCGGCGGCGACGACGCCGAGCGGGAGGCCAACCTCGGGCACATGATCATCGCCGCCCACCGCGCCGGGCTGCAGGTGGGCGTGCACGCCACCGGCGACCGGTCCATCGACGTGGTGCTGGACGCCGTGCAGCGGGCCCGGGCCGAGCGGGATGTCGACCTGGCGCACTACGTCATCCACGGCGACCTGGTCACCCCCGCGCAACTGCGCCGGATGGCGGCCCTGGGCGTCGGGCTCAGCGCACAGCCCGGCATCGCGGTGTGCACGCACGGCCTGGTGGACCAGGCGCTCGGGGCGGGCGCCGGCGCCGCCGCCTGGCCGCTGCGGGCCGCGCTGGAGGCCGGGATCCCGCTCTGCCTCAGCTCCGACGCCCCGGTTCTCTCGCCGGACTGGCGTCGCCAGATCGCCGCGGCGGACGAGTGGATGGGGCCCGCGTCGGACGTGCGGGGGCGGATGGAGACGCTGCTGCGCTGCTACACCGTGCACCCCGCCGGGCAGGACCGGGCGGCGGCGTGGAAGGGCACGCTGGCGCCGGGGATGGCCGCCGACCTCTGCGTGCTGGCGGCCGACCCGTTCGGGGTCTCGCCGGCGGAGCTGCCCGACGTCGAGGTGGACCTGACCGTGCTGGCCGGCGAGGTGGTACACGAGCGCCGGGTGCGGTCGATCGCCTGACGCCGGCTATGGCGCGCGGCGACATCTCGGGGGCGGACCGGGCGTCCCGGCGATGTGTCCCGCCAGCGTCAGAGGCGGTTCACCTTGTCGACGAATGTCACCCAGCTCGCGCAGCGTGCGAACCATGGTGGCGTGAGCAGACCCAGCTCAACGATCTTCTCGGCGATGGCAACGCTGTCAGCCTCGGTATAGCCGACGAAGGTCGGCTTCGCCGCGGTCGGCCTGACCGCCCGCCTCAACGCCTCCTTGGCATTGCGGATCAGGCCGACGTCGCGGCCGGCGTACTGGTCGGGACGCCGCCACGAGGAACGCACCGCCTGGACCGCGTCGGGGAACAGAAACCACCGGGTTTCGGTCTCCCACGCGGGTACCACCGCGCGGACCGGCCAGGGTAGCGACCGGTACCCTGATTCGATCTTATGGATGAGGCGTTCGTGCGCCGGCTCCACGTCATCGGCGTCCTCGTGCATCAGTACGCACCGGATCGGCGTTGCCACATCGACGGCGCGCAGGAGGGCGGCGGCCCGGACCGCCTGGCTGGGCAATCGATCCGGCGGGACGTTGCGGACCAGGGCCATCGGCTTGCGCAGGGGCTTGAACACGCTGCGGTCCAGGTCCGGCCGCAGGCCGGAAACCAGGATCCGTACGCTTCGGCGATCGTTGTCGTCCTCCCCCAGGATGACCACGACACGTTGTGGCGCCTTGCGAGGCGTCATGTCGGAACGCCACCCAGCGCGCCGGTGAACCACAGCTCGCCGAGGCCGATCTCGCCGTGCAGCGCACGCTCCATGTCCCGCACCGTTGCCGGATCGATCGCCGGAATGCGGGACGCGGCGTCGGTGCCCTTCTCGCAGACGATCAGCTCCTCCGGAGCCAACCGGTTGACGAGCGCCGGGGAGTGGGTGGCGATGAGGAACTGGGTGCGCTTGGCCGCCTCGCGCAGCAGTTCCACCAGCCGGTCGAGGACGTGCGGGTGCAGGCCGTGGTCGATCTCCTCGATGCAGGTGAGCCGTGGCGGTGCCGGGTCGTACAACAGCGCTAGAAGGGCCAGCGCCCGCACGGAACCGTACGACGCCTCTCGCAAAGTCGTCGCCCCCGGCAGCTCACGCTCGGCGAGGGTGAGCACCATGCCCTCGCCGGCTCCACCGATCGGCGTGAAGTCCAGGCTTTCCAGGCCGGGGATGAAGGCTTGGGCATCCCGTTGCAGCGCCCCGAACCGTTCGGGGTGTTCGGTACCGAGGTAGGCGAGGAAGGCGGCGAGGTTGCTCGCGTCGTCGGCGAGTTCGGCGCTGACCTGCTCGGTCGACGGGCGGCGCGCCGCCGCCACGTCCACATCGAAGACGCGGAAGCTGGCGAAAAGGTCACCCAGTGCCTCGACCTGCTCGCCACCCTCGGCCGCGCTGAGCTTCGGCAGGGTCGACAGACCCAGCGAGCCTTCGCGCAGGCTCGCCGTCTGCTCCGGGCCCTGCGGCCGGTGGAAGGTGATGCGGTTACCGTCGACCGTGATGCGCCGCCCCGGTCCCGCGGTCCGCTTGAAGGCGAAGCTCTCCTCCCGGCGGAGGAGGTAGACCTCGGTCCGGCCGCGCAGCGGCCTTCGGAAGAAGCTGAGCGTGTAGTTGTCCGTTGCCCGCAAGCTGCTGTTCCGGGTCACCGCGGCTTCCACTTCGATGCTGATCGCATCCCGCGCCGGGCTACCGCGAAACCGTACGCGGTCGAAGCCGCCACGTGTCTCCAGGGCCGGCGCGAGATCGTCGCGCGTCGCGTCGCCCAGGAAGGCAATCACATCCAGCAGGTTTGACTTACCTGCACCGTTGGGGCCGACCAGCACGTTGAGCGCGGCCAGCCGTACCTCGACGTCACGCAGGCTCCGGAAGTTCTTCACCTTGAGCCTGAGCAGGTATGGAGGTTGCCGGACAGCCACGACGGGAGCCTACCCCGATGATCGGTCGCATGACGTGGTTGTGCCGGCCCACTCGGTGGCGGGCGGGACGTGGCCCGCCCGGCGCGCACACCCGGAACGGGTCGGCTTCGGTCGGCGGTGGTCAGGTCAGGAGCTGGCCGCCGTCGACGGGCAGGCTCGTGCCGGTGATGTGGCCCGCGGCCTCACTGGCCAGGAAGACCACCGCCGCGGCGACCTGGTCGACGGGGGCCAGACGGCGCAGCGGGATCCGGCTCTCCCACGCCTGGCGCTGGGGCGAGCCCTCCGGCATGGCCGCCGCGAGCATCTCGGTGAGCACCGGCCCCGGTGCCACGGCGTTGACCCGGATGCCGTGCGCGGCCAGCTCGACGGCGCCCCAGCGGGTGAGCGCGTCCACGGCGGCCTTGCTGCTCTCGTAGCCGCCCATCCCCGGGGTGGGCTGGCGCCCCCCGATCGAGGACAGGTTAACCACGGCGCCGGCCGTCCCGGCGGCGACCATGCGGCGCGCCGCGTGCTGGGTCACCAGGAAGGTGCCGAGCACGTTCGTCCGCAGGATCCGGTCGAGCTCGGCGGCGGGCAGGTCCAGCAGGCGCCCGTGGACGGTCAGCAGGCCGGCGTTGTTCACCAGTACCCGCACGGTGCCCCATCGCCGCTCGATCTCGTCCAGGGCCGCGACGACCGACGCCTCGTCGGTGATGTCCAGCGCGGTGCCGCCGACGCCGAGGGAGTCGGCGGTCGCCGCGACGCGCTCGCCGTCGAGGTCCCCGATCACCACCCGGTCGCCGCCGGCGGCGAAGGCCGCGGCGATGGCCCGGCCGATGCCGCCGGCTCCGCCCGTGACCAGGACCGTACGCGGTGATGTCATCGTGACTCCCTTCGGCGGGGGCCGGAGCCCGGGGCGTGGCCGTATAGTATACGCCTGTAGAAAATAAACCCCGGGAGCTTCGGAGGGAACCATGACGGGAACGACGACGGTGCCGCGCCGACGGTTGGGGCCGGACGGGCCGCAGGTGCCGGTGCTCGCGCTGGGCTCCTGGAACACCTTCGACCGCATGGCCTTCGACGACGTCGTGGCGCTGCTGGCCCGCGCGGCCGAGCTGGGCTGCGCGTTCTTCGACGTGGCCCACTACAACATGGGCCCGCACGCGGAGAACGCCCGCACCGACCTGATCTTCGGCCGGGCCGTCCGCGAGGCCGGGCTGGCCCGCTCCGACTGGTTCTACTGCGGCAAGCTGTGGCTGTGGGACTACCCCGCGACCGGCTTCACCGCGCAGCTGCGCACGTCGCTGGAGCGGGTCGGCGTCGAGCGGGCGGACGCGGTGGTGGTCGGCGACTACGTCGGCGAGCTGGACGTGGCCCGCGTGGTCGCCGACGTCGCCGAGCAGATCGACGCCGGACGCTTCGCCGCATGGGGCGTCAACAACTGGCGGTACCGCGACCTGCGGGCGGCGCTGGACATCGCGCGCGAGCGCGGCCTCGTCCCGCCGACCTTCGCCCAGTTGAAGTACGGCCTGGTCCGCCGGTCGATGGCCGAGGGGGAGTGCTACGCCCCGCTCTTCGCCGCCGGCGAGCTGGCCCTGCAGGCGTCGGACGTCTTCGAGGGCGGCATCCTCGTCGGCAAGCTCCAGCCGCGACGCAAGGTGGGCGCCGACGTCGGCGGCATCCGGGAGCGCGTCGTGGCCGCGTACCCGGAGGTCGCCCGGATCGCCGGAGAGCTCGGCGCCACCCCGGCCCAGCTGGGCATCGCCTTCTGCCTGGCCAACCCTGCGACCGCGAACGTCCTCGTCGGCGTCTCCGGCCGGGCGCAGCTGGAGGACAACGTCGGGGCGCTCGCGCTGCTGGACCGGGTCGGCGCCCAGGCCATCCGGGAGCGGACGGCCGCGCTGTGGCTGGACCGCCACGTGGCCGCCGACGGCACCTGGTGACCCGCCCCGGGGTGCGGCGGAGCCCTTGGCTTTTTCGTCAACGATTGTAGAATCAACGCCCACCGGCCGAGGCGCCGCCGCGCCGGCTGACCCGAGGGAGGGCACGTGACGGGAACGACCGGGCGCACGCCGGATCGCATCGTGGACATCGCGATCGGGTTCATGGGCGCCAAGCAGCTGTTCGCCGCGGCGCGGGTGGGCCTCTTCCGGGCCCTCGCCGACGGCGAGCGGGGGGTGGCCGAGATCGCGCAGGGCACCGGGCTGAGCGAGAAGATGGCGCGCATCCTCGCCGACGCCATGAACGCGCTGGGCCTGCTGGAGCGCCGGGACGGGCGGTACCGCCTCGCCCCGGACGCCGCCGAGTACCTGACCGGCGCCGGCGCGCTGGACCTGGCGCCGTACCTGACCTTTCTCAACGAGATCAGCTACGGGCACTGGCTGCAGTTCGACGCCACGGTGGACACCGCCAAGCCCGGTGACCTGCGCATGGACGAGGCGCGGTGGGCGACGTTCATGGCCGGGGTCATGCGCTACAACGCCCTGCACGCGGTGATGCTCGCCCGCGCCTTCGACTTCGGCTCGTACCGCTCGATGCTGGACCTCGGCGGCCTGTCGCCGGCGTTCGCCATCGAGGCGCTGGCGGCCAACCCCGAGCTGTCGGTGCGCTTCGTCTTCGCGCCCGAGTCCTCGCCGGGCATTGCCGACGCCGTGGCGGCGGCCGGGGTGGCCGACCGGGCGGTGATCGACCCCGCGCCGACCGAGACGGCCGACCCGCGGGGCGACCACGACATCGTCATGGTCAACCACGTCGTCCACCGGTTCGACCCGGACGGCAACCGGACGATCCTCGCCCACGCCCGCGCCGCGGCGCGACCCGGCGGGACCCTGCTCCTGCTCGACTTCTTCCTCGACGACGACGAGCGCCAGCGGTCGATCGACGCGCTGCACGCCGGCGAGTACTTCGTCATCGACGGCACGGTCGTGTACCCGGTCGCCGAGGTGCTCCGGTGGCTGGCGGAGGCGGGCTGGCGCCCGCGCGACGTCCTCGCCCTGCCGGGCAGCCCGCGCGTGATCGTCGCGGACGCCGTCTGAGCGTCCGGGTCTAAGCGTCCGGGTCTGAGCGTCCGGGTCTGAGCGTCCGGCCACCCGGGTGCACCTGCCCACGTGGCGTCGCCTTCCGTCGGCCCGCCGCGGCGGTTCGGGCTGTCCGGATACCCGGGAGAAGGCACCCTGGGACGCGTGGTTTTCCCAGCTCTTCGGCCATCCGGGTCGACCGTACGGCGGCCCCGGAAGTGGGCCGGAAGAGTGTTGCGTTTTTTGCCGACGGTCGTAGACTTACCGCCAAAACATGGTGAGCTAGCTCACCTCAAGCCCCGGATGCTGCGACGGGGAGCGCATCACCCGCCGCTCCCCAGCCAGCAGTCACCCACCTCAGGAGAGGCACTCATGCAGAGGACCCGGAGAGCGGCGGCTGCGGTTGCTGTCGCGGCTGCCGTGGGACTCGTGATCGCCGGCTGTACGAGCGCCGGCGGCACGGGCGACGGCGCAGGCGGTGGCGGAGCGACCGTCGACGAACTCAAGATCGGCACCTTCCTGGACGTGACGTCCTGGGACCCGGCGAACGCCGACATCGGCTTCGACGGGCCCTACCTGTCGGCGGTCTACGACCCGCTGGTGGCGCTCGACAAGGACTCCAAGCCCGTGCCGGCGCTCGCCACGTCGTGGGAGTGGTCACCGGACCTGCGCACGCTGACCATGAAGCTGCGCACCGACGCCACCTTCACCGACGGGCAGAAGTTCGACGCGGCGGCGGCCGTGAAGAACCTCCGGCACCTCAAGGCCGGCGTGCGCTCCAACCAGGCGTACGCCAACGTCGCCGACTTCGCCGCGGTCGACGCGTCCACCCTGCGGATCACCATGAAGAAGCGGGACGACGCCCTGCTCTACCAGATGGGCCTCGGGCGCAGCTGGATGGCCTCGCCGGCGGCGGTCGGCAACGACTCGCTGAACGCCGAGCCCGTCGGCTCCGGGCCGTACGCCTACGACAAGGCCCAGTCCACCAAGGCGTCGCAGTACGTCTTCACCAGGAAGGCCGAGCACTGGGACGGCGGCACCTACCCCTTCCGCACGGTGCGGATGTTCCCCATCACCGACCAGACGGCCAGCATGAACGCGATGCTGTCCGGCCAGTTGAACGTCAACTTCGCCAACGCGGCGGACATCCCGCGGGCGAGGGAGAACGGCTGGAACGTGGCCTCGACGCGCGCCTCCTGGGTGGGCATCCAGTTCGTCGACCGTACCGGCACGCAGCTCAAGCCGCTCGGCGACGTGCGGGTGCGGCAGGCCATCTGCTACGCCTTCGACGGGGCGGCCATCCTCAAGGCGGTCGGCAACGACGCCGGCGTGGCCACCAACCAGCTCTTCCCCGAGGGCCGGGGCATCTACGACGCCGCGCTCAACTCCCGCTACGCCACGAGCCTGGACAAGGCCAAGCAGCTGCTCACCGAGGCCGGCTACCCGAACGGCTTCGAGGTGACCATGCCGATGTCGCCGATCTTCCAGGGCTGGCAGCCGGCCGCCACGCAGACGTTCGAGAAGCTGGGCATCAGGGTCAAGTGGCGGGACATGTCCATGCCGGACTACATGAAGAACGCCCCGACGTACCCGATGTTCCTCGCCGTGATCGCCATGAGCTCCAACGACATGGCCACGGTGAACGACCACATCACGTCGGTGCAGTGGTACAACCCCCGCCCCTCGGTCGACGCGTTCCCCGAGATCAGGTCGCTCGCGGCGCAGGTGGAGGCGGCGACCGGTGAGGAGCAGGCCGCCCTGATCCGCAGGCTCAACGCCGCGCTCGTCGAGCAGGCGTTCCAGAACGTCTGGTACCAGGCGGACAACACGTACTTCAGCGTCAAGGGGGTCACGGTGACGCCGATCACCGGGATGATGTTTCCGACGCTGCGGTTCATCCAGCGCGGTTAGCGCCCGTCCCGGCGGCGGGTCGCCCGGGGCCGGGCGACCCGCCGCCCACCGAGGGGTCTAGATGATCAAGTTCACCGCCAAGCGCCTGCTCTCCGGCCTCCTGCTGCTGCTGGTCGTGACGACCGGCACCTTCTTCCTCGCCCACCTGGCCATCGGGGACCCGACCCCCGGCCTGCTGGGCAACAACGCCACCGAGGCCCAGCAGGAGGCGCTCCGCCAGAAGATCGGCGTGGACCGCCCGCTGCGGGTGCAGTTCTGGGACTGGCTCTCGCACGCGGTACGGGGTGACTTCGGCACGTCGTGGCGGGACTTCCAGCCGGTCACCGAGCAGATCGCCCTGCGGGTGCCGGTGACCCTGTCGGTGGTCGTGGCGGCCACCGCACTGGCGGCGGTGCTCGGCACGGCGGTCGGGGTGGCCTCGGCGCTGCGCCCCGGCGGGGTGCTCGACCGGGGGCTCAAGCTGGCCTCGGTGGTGCTGTTCGCCCTGCCGGGGTTCTGGCTGAGCCTGGTGCTGGTACAGTGGTTCGCCATCCGGCTGCAGTGGTTCCCCGCCGTCGGGTACGTGTCCCCGGACCGGTCCGTGACCGGCTGGCTGCAGTCCATCACGCTGCCCTCGGTGTCGCTGGCGATCGGCGCGATCGTCATGGTGGCCGAGCAGCTGCGCAACGGCTTCCTCCAGGTGGCCGACCAGGACTTCGTGCGCACGCTGCGGGCGCGCGGGCTGTCCCCGCGCCGGGTCACGGTGCACGTGCTGCGCAACGCGTCGCCCGCCGCGCTGACCGTGCTCGGCCTGCTGTTCGTCGGACTGCTCGGCGGAGCGATCGTCGTGGAGATCGTGTTCAACCTGCCCGGCATCGGCGGGCTCACCCAGTCGGCCTCGCAGATCGGCGACATCCCGATCCTGCTGGGCCTGACCGTCGTCGCGGTGGTCTTCGTCGTCGTCGTCAACTTCCTGCTCGACCTGGTGCTCGGGTGGGTCAACCCGAAGGTGCGCGACCTGTGACCGCAGCCCCCTTCCCGGCCGACCTGACAGCGGCCCCGGACCGGCGCCGCAACCTGTTCTGGCGCTACCTGCACCGGCCGCTGGGCGTGGCCGCCCTGCTGGTGTTCCTGGTCGTCGTGGTGGTGGCGGTGCTGGCGCCGCTGCTGGCGCCGTACGACCCCAACCTGGTGGACTTCACGATCACGCAGGCGCCGCCGAGCGCCGAGCACCCCCTCGGCGGCGACTCCGCCGGCCGGGACATCCTGAGCCGGCTGCTGTACGGCGCGCGGACGACGCTGTACGGCGCGCTGATCTCCAGCGTGGCGGGCATGGTCCTCGGCGTGCCGCCGGGCGTCGTGGCGGGGTACTTCGGCGGACGCCTGGTCGACCGGGTCTTCTCGTGGGTCAGCGACGGCCTGCAGTCGGTGCCCGGCATGATCGTGCTGCTCATCGTCGCCGCCGGCACGGGCGCCAACTTCACGGTTCTCATGGTCACCATCGGGGCGTTCCTCGCCCCGGGGTACTTCCGCATCTCGCGCGCCCGCGCCCTGGCGGTGAGCCGGGAGCCGTACATCGACGCCGCCCGGGTCGCCGGCGTCACCACCGGCAGGATCCTGCGCACCCACATGCTGCGGGCCATCTACGCGCCGATCATCATCCAGACCGCGCTGATCGCGGGCGTGGCGATGGGCATGCAGGCCGGGCTGCAGTTCCTCGGCATCGGCTCGGCGGCCACGCCGAGCTGGGGCGCGATGATGAACGACGGCTTCCGCAACATGCTCAACCACCCGCTGATCCTGCTGTGGCCGTCGATCGCGCTCGGGGTGACGATCGCCGCCCTGGCGTTCATGGGCTCCACGCTGGCCGACCTGGTGAGCGTGCGCACCGAGGTGCCGTCGCGGCGGCGCCGGGCGCGGGCGCCGCGCGCCGCGCGCCGGCGCGGGGACGCCGGGCGGGCGGCTGACGGCGCCGGGTCCGGGCCGGCGGCTGACGGCGCCGGTTCCGGGCCGGCGGCTGACGGCGCCGGGTCCGGGCGGGCGGCTGACGGCGCCGGTTCCGGGCCGGCGGCCGCGGGGTCGGGGCCGGTCGGATCGGGCCCCGGCCCGACCGGCGTGCTGGCGCACCCGGTGGAGGGCAGCGCCCTGCGGATCGAGAACCTGCGGGTGAGCTACCCGACTGTCGACGGCGAGAGGGAGGTCGTGCACGGCATCAGCCTCGACGCCGCGCCCGGCGAGGTGCTGGGCATCGTGGGGGAGTCTGGCTCCGGCAAGACGCAGACGGTGTTCTCCGCGCTGGACCTGCTGCCGGCCGGCGGCGCGGCCACCGCGGACGGGATCTGGATCGGCGGGCGGGAGGTGACCCGGATGCCGCGCGGCCAGCGCCACACCCTGCTCGGCACCCGGATCGGCTACGTGCCGCAGGAACCCATGACCAACCTGGATCCCTGCTACCCGATCGGGCACCAGCTCGTGGAGCCGCTGCGCTGCGTACACGGCATGTCGAGGGCCGCTGCGCGGCAGCGGGCGAGGGAGATCCTCCTGCGGGTCGGCATCTCCGACCCCGAGCGGGTGATGGCGGCCTACCCGCACCAGATCTCGGGGGGCATGGCGCAGCGGGTGCTGATCGCCGGCGCCGTCGCCGGCAGGCCGTCGCTGTTGGTGGCGGACGAGCCGACCACCGCCCTGGACGTCACCGTCCAGGCCGAGGTGCTGGAGCTGCTGCGCGAGCTGCAGCGGGAGTACGGGATGGCGCTGGTGATCGTGACGCACAACTTCGGCGTGGTGGCCGACATGTGCGACCGGGTCGTCGTCATGAAGGACGGGCGGATCGTGGAGGTGGGGCCGGTGAAGCAGATCTTCGAGCACCCGCAGGACCCGTACACCGCCGAGCTGATCAGCGCGTCCCTGGACGACGCGGAGAGCCGACGGCAGCTCGACGAGCGGTGGGCGCTGACCCAGCGGAGGAGCGCATGAGCACGCCGATCCCGCCGACCGCGGCCGCCGCCGGCCCCGGGCCGCTGCTGGAGGTCGAGGACCTGGTGGTGGACTACCGCCTCGCCCGGCGCGTCACCTTCCGGGCGCTGAACGGCGTGTCCCTGCGCATCGGCGGGTCCGAGTGTGTCGGCCTGGTCGGCGAGAGCGGCTCGGGCAAGTCGACGCTCGGCAAGGCGATCCTCGGGCTGGCCGCGGTCACCAGCGGGCGGATCACCTTCGCCGGGCGCGACATCACCCACGCCCGGGGTGCCGCCCGCCGCCGGCTGGCCAGCGACATCCAGGTGGTCTTCCAGGACCCGTACGGGTCCCTCGATCCGACCATGACGATCGGCCAGATCCTGGCCCAGCCCCTGGAGGCCGGCGGGACGGCGCGGGCGGCCGCCCGCGCCGCGGTGGCCGAGATGCTGGACCGGGTCCGCCTGCCGCGCGACGCGATGCACCGCTACCCGAGCGAGTTCTCCGGGGGCCAGCGGCAGCGGATCGCCATCGCCCGGGCGCTGGTGCGCCGCCCGCGCCTGGTCGTCTGCGACGAGCCGGTGAGCGCCCTGGACCTGACCACCCAGTCGACGATCATCGACCTGTTCATCGAGCTGCAGCGGGAGACCGGGGTCTCGTACCTGTTCGTCTCCCACGACCTCGGCGTGGTCCGCCGGGTGTGCCACCGGGTCTCGGTGATGTACCGTGGGGACATCGTGGAGTCCGGGTCGAACGAGACCGTCACCCGGGAGCCCGAGCATCCATACACGAAGCGGCTGCTGCTGGCCTCTCCCATCGCGGATCCGGTACGGCAGGCGGAGCGTCGTGCGACCTGGCTCGGACTGCGTGGTTCAGCCTGACTGCTGGTGGTAGAGTCCAAACGCCATGCCGAAGATCATCGATCACGATCAGCGGCGCCGCGAGATCGTCGAGGTCGCCAAGAATCTCATCATCCAGGGCGGGTTCGAGGCCGCCACGATGAGGAGCATCGTCACCGCGGCCGGCTTCGCCAACGGTGCGCTCAAGCACTACTTCCCCAGCAAGGACAGCATCGTCGCCGCGACGTTCTCCAGCGTGCTGGCCGAGATGGGCGAGCGGATCACCGGCCTGGATCCGGACCTCGACCCGACCGCGCAGCTGCGCGCCTTCGTCGAGGCGGTCATGCCGCTGGACGCGCACCGGATCGCCTCCGCGCGCGTGCTGCTCGCCCTGTGGGAGCACTCGGTCTCCAACCCGGACCTCGCCCGGCTCTACCGGGAGCACCTGCAGGCCTGGCGCGCACAGCTCGCCGCCCGCATCGCCGCGGCGCGGGGCAGGGGCGAGCCGGACGACGCGCCGGCCGTCACCACCCTGGCCGACGAGATCATCGCCGTCTCCATCGGGGCCAGCGTCACGAGTTTGATGTTCCCGGCCGGGGCGCTCATCGGCGACTACACCGCCTACATCGACCGGCTGATGCGCCGCGTCCTCGACTGACGGCGATGGCGCCGGCGGGCACCTCCCGGCGGGTCTGACCCGTCGACCGACTGGCCGCGGGTCGATGCCCTCCGGGCCGCCCGGCGGCGCCGCGATCGAGGTCTTCGGTGGCGTCGGCACCCGGCTGGACCGCCCCACCGCGGGTCGACGTCCGCCCGCCGAGGGCTGGTCGCCGGCCGCGGTTTAGTCTACGATCGTAGAATGTCGAGCGCTCCCGCCCTGCGTGCCCAGCGCACCGCACCGCCCGCCGCGGCCACCGGACCCGCCGTCGTCCTGCTCCACGGCTTCGCCACCGGCGGCGCGCAGGACTGGCCCGCCGACCGCTGGGCCGCCCCGCTGGCCGCCGCCGGGCGCGAGACGCTCGTGGTCGACCTGCCCGGCCACGGTGGCGGCCCGGCCGTCACCTCGGCCGCCGAGGTCACCACCGCGCGGGTCCTGGACGCGCTCGCCGCGACGGTCCACGCGGCCGGCGTCGCGGAGATCGACGTGGTCGGCTACTCCCTCGGCGCCCGGCTGGCCTGGGACCTCGCGGCCCGCAGCCCGGTGCCGGTGCGCCGGCTGGTCCTCGGCGGGCTCAGCCCCGTCGAGCCGTTCGGGGCCGTCGACCTGGCCGCCGCGCGGGCCTTCGTGCGCGGCGGGCCGCCGCCGGCGGACCCGCTCACCGGCATCATCGCCGGCATGGCCGCCGGCCCCGGCCGCGACGCCGACTCCCTGCTGTTCCTCGTGGCGGGCGAGGCCCTCCACGAGGA
>DATMJT010000169.1:0-5426 GCA_035553735.1 Pilimelia sp. | reverse complement strand
CCTGTCCCCCACCCGCACCTACACCTTCAACGTGGGCGGCGGCGCCGTCACCAGCCCGAGCTTCGGCGCCATCACCGCCGGCAAGGTCGCCCTCGACGGCATCGCGCACTCAGCGGCCACCGGGGTGACGTACCAATGGCGTCGCGGTGACACCGACACCTGGACCACCATCCCCACCGCAGACGTGAGCCTGGCGGCCGGCGGCGCCGCCGTGACCTGGCCCGTACCCACCACCGGCAGCGGGAAGTTCCCCAAGCTGAACTGGAACCTCGACGCCACCGTGAATGCCGCCGAGGCCGGCCCCGACCCACTCGACGGGCCGGTGCAGGTCCGCGCCACCTTCGCCGGCGCCGGCACCGCCAGCGCCGTGGTGTTCCGCCTGGACCGCAACCGCGCCTCCGCTGCCTCCACCCAGGCTGGACCGGGGTCGGTGAACCTGCTGACCGGCAACCTCACTGTGTCCGCAGTGGACGTATCCGTGAGTGCGAACGGGGCGGATTTGACCCTGACGCGCACGTACAACAGTCGGCAGGCCGGCGTGGTGGACCCGATGTTCGGCCCCGGCTGGGTGTCCGGTAGCACCGTCCAGCAGTCCGGTGCCCCGTTCACGGGACTGACCGCGATCGGGTCACTGGTGCAGGTCGGTCTGCCGGGCGGCGACACTCTCGGCTTTACCCGAAAGGCCACCACGGCCACCGGGGCTACCTTCACCCCCGAACCCGGTGCCGAGGGCCTCGTCCTGACCTACACCACCAGCTCCGACACCTACACCCTGTCGGATCCCACCGGCACCACGGTGGTGTTCAGCCGACCGACCGGCACGCCCGCCGGCTCGTACGTGCCGACGAGCGTGACCCTGCCCAGCGGTGCGCAGACCACGCTGGCCTGGGAAACCGTCACCGTCAACGGGGCGACGGTGACGCGACCGACCCGGATGCTGGCCCCCCCGCCGGCGGGGGTGACCTGCACTGCGAGCGCGCCGACCGAGCGGGGCTGCCGCTCGCTGTCGTTCACCTACGCCGGCACCACCACCGCCACCGGCACCGCTCCAGCTGGCTGGGGCGACTATACCGGCCGGCTGCGGGAGGTGTCTTTCACCGCCTACAACCCCGCAGCTGCCGCCGTTGCTACCGAAGTGATCGCACGGTACGCCTACGACAGCACCGGCTGGCTGCGGCAGGGCTGGGACCCGAACCTCGACTACACCAGCAGCATCCACCTCGCCGACATCTACACCTACGACGCCGACGGCCTGCTGACCGAGATCAAGCCCATCCTCCAGAGGCCGTGGCAATTCGGTTACACCACCATCCCGGGCGACCCTGGCAAGGGCCGCCTGGCCACGGTGACCCGCTCTGCGTTGGAGGCCGGTACGGCCACCAGCACCGTGGTCTACCGGGTTCCCGTCTCCGGCAATGGCGCGCCGCGTGACCTGTCCGCCGCCGAAACCACCCGGTGGGGGCAGGCCGAACAGCCGGTCGACGCTACCGCTGTGTTCCCCGCCACCCAGGTCCCCGATGGTGACCAGGGCGCCGGCACCCTGCCCGGCTCGTACGAGCGCGCCAGCGTGACCTACCTGGATGCCAACGGCCGCACCGTCAACACCGTCGCTCCCGGTGGACACACCACCGCCACCTGGTACGACCAGTGGGGCAACACCGTGCGCACCATCGACGCCGGCAACATCCGCCGGGCCCTGGACGCCTCATCCACCGACACCCCGGTGCAGGAGGCCGCCGCCGCGGAGACGCTGTCCAGCGTCAACATCTACTCCGCCGACGGGCAGCTCCTGCGGGAGTCCTTCGGCCCCGAGCACGACGTCGCCTTGCCCGACGGCAGCCTCGTACGCGGCCGTAGCCATACCGCGACCACCTACGACGAGGACGCCCCGGCCGGTGGCCCGTACCACCTGCCCACCACGCAGACCGTGTCGGTGGCCTACACCGCCAACGGGCAGCAGTTTCACGCCGACGCCCGGACCACCGTCACCGAGTACGACTGGACCCTGCGCCAGCCAACGAAAACTGTCGTCGACCCCGAGGGTCTGGCCCTGACCACCCGCACCACCTACAACCCGGCCACCGGCCTGGTCACCTCCACCACCACCCCGGGCGGCGGCCCCACCGCCACGAACACCCCGCACACCCGAATGACCGTCTACTACCGGGCCGGCACCGGGTCCGGCTACGCCGAGTGCGACAACCGCCCCGAGTGGGCCACCCTGGCGTGCCGCGTCCACCCCGGCGGGCAACCCGCCACCGGACCCGAGCTTCCCGCCACCGTGACCACCTACAACCACCGCAACCAACCCACCACGGTGGTCGAGAAGACCTCCGCCGGCATACTGCGCACCACCACGATCAGCTATGACAACGCCGGCCGGGTCTACGAAACCGCCGTCACCGCCGCGAGCGGACTCGGCAACGCCGTCCCCATCCAGCGCAACGTCTACAACGCGTCCACCGGCCTGCTCGACTTCACCCGCAGCATCGTCAACGGCGCCGTGACCGCCGAGATCGCCCGAACCTACGACACGCTGGGGCGGCAGGTCACCTACACGGACGCCGACAACGTCACCACCACGATCACCTACGACCTACTCGGGCGGGTGGCCAGCACCAACAACGGCAAGTCCGTGCGCACCCACACCTACGACGAAGGCTACGAACGCCGCGGGCTGCTCACCAGCGTCAACGACAGTCTCGTGGGCACCATGACCGCCGAGCACGACGCCGACGGCAGGGTGTTCCGCCAAACCTGGCCCAACGGCATCGTCGTCACGAGCGGCCACAACGAGACCGGCACCCAGACCGGACTGGTCTACGAGCGGCCCAACTGCGGCCAGGCCAACTGCACCCTCTACTCCGTCTTCGCCGGTGCGAACGCTCATGGCCAGCAACGCTGGGCCAATAGCAGCCTCACCGCCCAGGTGTTCGGCTACGACGACGCGGGCCGCATGTACCTGACCACCGACACCACCGCGGGTCAGTGCACCACACGCGGCTACCAGTTCGACGACGCCACCAACCGCACCCGCCAAGCCACCTACGCCCCCGCCACCGGCGGAGCCTGCCAAGCCACCACCGAGACCAGCGCCAGGGATTACGCCTACGACGCCGCCGACCGGATCACCGGCGGGTACGTCTACGACGCCCTCGGCCGCACGACCACCCTGCCCGCCGCCGACACCGCCAACCCCACCGGCAGCAACGTCACCACCACGTACCACACCACCGACCTCGTCAAGACCATCACCCAAGGCGCCCGTACGACCAGCTACACCCTCGATGTCAACGGCAAACGCATTCGCACCTGGACCGACAACGCCACAGGCACCACCATCACCCGCACCCACCACTACGCCAACGACAGCGACAACCCTTCCTGGACCAACGAAGGCGACGGCACCTGGACCACCACCATCCACGGCGTCACCGGTCTGGCCGCCATCAGGACTTCGACCGTCACCGATTGGCAAATTGCCAACGCAAATGGTGACCTCGTGGCTGTCGTTCGCAATAGCGAAGTGGGTCTGACTTCGACGCACGTCGCCGATGAGTACGGAGTCCAAAAGAACAGCGGTGATATCGGCGCTCGACGCTATGGTTGGCTGGGGGCGTCCCAACGCGCGGCTGACACACCATCGGGCGTTGTGCTGATGGGCGTGCGACTGTACAACACTGCCACTGGCCGCTTCCTATCCAGTGATCCAGTGTACGGAGGAAACGCCAACTCGTACGATTACTGTGCGGGAGACAGCATAAATTGCGCCGATGTTAGTGGAGCGGTCTCGTGCCAAAAGGACAGGGTTGTCGGGGCATACTGGTGGAACCCGGTTCGGCGCCTCGACTTCTCCTGCTACCTCACTCATTCAGAGGTGCGAGCCGTACTTTATGGCCTTGAGATCTGGGGGTACTATGCGGCGGTTGCCGGGGCCATATCTGGATTCGCATCTCGCGCGGCGGCCGTAATATATGCCATCCTTGTAGCCGGGATCAACACAATCCGGTCCACTTGGAAATGGTTGTACGGGTACTGTGGAGCGCAGCGAGGGGTGTACCTGAGGTACTGGGCGGCTGCCTACGGCGGCACTTGGTGGACCGGGCCTCCGATTATCTACAGTTGGGGGTGGCGTGGCACGGGTTGTCGCTAGGGGCGAGTTGCTGAGAGGCGCAGGGTGAACATTGTCTGGGATTCCGTTGCAAAGCCCACATTGGTGTTTCCTCGCCGATCCCTAACCGACGGTAGTGAAGATCCGGTATTCGTGACTGCCATTGTTTACTGTGGCATCAAGCGGCTCGCGCTTGACATGCCAGTTTGCCGTACTGAAGCTTCGCGCTTCAGAAGACATGCCCGTTTACGGCAGGCCCTATTTTGTGTCCAAGTGGGAACGCTCATTGCAGTGTTGCTCGCGCCGACAATGTGGGTTGCCGGATTGTCGGCTGCGGTCGTGGCGTTGCCGGCACTGTGCGTGATGGCAGGTTTCCAATTCCTTGAGAACAGGACCAGGCCAGCCCAATATCCGGTGGTCGCGGGACTCGACGCTCGTACTGTTAGGTTCAGCCAGATTGATGATCAAATGGCAAGTGAGTGGCTTGCGCTCAACCCTGAAGTGTTGCGACCGCAGTGACTCCAGGGCCAGCTTTAATTCTAGTCGGATACCTGTCGATTGCCGCCATCTTCTTCATGAGCAACGACGCTTTTTACCTTCGGCTCCTGAGTGGATGCATGGTTATTCTGATAGGGGTCCAGCTTGTGCACGTCTTGTGGGTCAGGAGGTATAGGTCGTCGGGATTATATGCGCGCTCGCCGCTCCGAAAGGCTGAAGATATCGAGATCCAGGGGGTGAGTGAGGTGCACTGGCACATTTGTCCGGGCGCTTCCGGTGTGATTGATCTTGAGTTGGCCGTCCGCGGTCGCCGGTTTGTAGCAAGGCTGGACTCGAACGAACTGCCGATAGTGAAAGAATTGCTTGCCGACATCGCGGATAATCGCTCTACTACAGATGAGCGCATCAACCTAACCGCAGCGTTCAAATCGGCACTCGGGCGGGACGCACTCGAAGCAGTGGAGTCAAAAAGATCTCGCTGGCGCCCCTTCGGACCTCGCGGCTAGTACGGCAGCCGCCGTTCGCTATCCACGGCCGTTTCAAGATCATGACGTGATGTCGAGGATGGTGAAGGGCCTGGTCATGTTCCGGCTGGCCCATCGGGTGGCTTCGGTGATGTCGCGGCGTCCGGCCAGGCGCAGCGCGTTGACGGCCAGGTTGCGTAGAGCTCCTAACCTCGATGATTCGAGCGCCCAGCGATCAGGGGGTGGTTGTCCAGCGGCCATGACGTGATCGGAAGCTCGTCGTCGCCTGCCGGTGTGAGTCCGGTCCGGGTAGTCGCCAGGGAGCCCGGTAGCAGGCTGCCGGCGTCGGTTGG
>DATMJT010000168.1:0-2692 GCA_035553735.1 Pilimelia sp. | reverse complement strand
CCGGCCGCGGCGTAGAACCGCCCGGCCCACGCCACGGCCGGGCGCAGCCGGTCACCGCGCCCCGGCACCGCGAAGTCGCGCACCCCGTCCGCGGTCACCACGTACACCCGCCGCTCGGCGACCACCGTGACCGGCACGGCGGCGCCACTGGTACGCGCGGGCAGCGCGCCGAGGCCCGGCAGCCGCAGCGGCACCTGCCGCCGCCCGTCGGCCGCCCGGCCCTCGCCGCGCAGCACCGTCAGCGTGCCGGCGGTGCGGTCCAGCACCGCCACCCCGTCATCGAGCGCCGAGACCGCCAGGTCGTGGCTCGGCTCGGCCACCGGCACCGTGGTGACCAGCCGCGGGCTGAGCCCGCCGCCCACCCCTCCCGCGGTGGGCGGCGCCTGCTCCAGCGCGGCGGGCGTCACCGCGGACACCGTGCCCTCGGTGGGCACGGCGACCCACAGCCGCCCGTCGCCGTCGAAGGCACCGCCGGTGATGCCCGGTGGATAGCGCACCGGCTCGCCCACCGGTGTCAGCGTGCGCGGGTCCAGCTGGCGCACCACGCCCTGCACCGTGTCGACGATGAACGCGGCGTCGCCGTCCATGGCGATCGTCACGCCGAGGCCCGTCGGCGTCTCCAGGGCCGCCGTGGACTGCAGCGTGGCGAGGTCGACGGTCGTCACCTTGCCGGTGTTGAGATCCCTCAGCACCAGGAAGCGGTCGCTCTGGCTGACCTGGACCGTGTGCCCGGCCGCGCCGGCCACCTGCATGCGGGTGTCCACCCGCCCGGTCAGCCCGTTGACCCGCGCCATCTCGCCCTTGACCGCACTCCACAGCCAGGAGCTGGCGTCGTGGCCCGCCACCGCGTGGTTCGGGGCACCCAGCCCGAACAGCGTGAACGCCAGGGCGGTCGCCAACGCCAGCACGGTGGCCACCGTGACGGCACCGCCGCGCAGCCACCGGCGTCGCCGCGGCCCGACCGGGACACCGGCCGCGTCCCCGGGTGCGGGGTGCGCCGCCCCGCCGGTCGTCTCCACTGGCCCAGCGCTGGCATCCGCGCGTGCGGAGTTCACAGTCGGCCGCCCTCTCCACCGTCCTGCGCGGCGCCGAGCGCCCGCGCGGCCCGTCGGCGTTCCCCCGTAAAGTCGGGAGCCATCATAGGCCTCGGCCGCGTCGGGGTGCAGTCCCGCCGGTCACGGGCCGCTCGTGCCCCGTCGCGGAGCGCATCGAAGCGCCGTCGCGGCCCCTGTCCGCCGCAGCCCCCTGTCCGCCGCGGGGCCCTGTCCGCCGCGGGGCCCTGTCCGTCGCGGTCCCGTGCCCGTGGCGGTCCCTTGTCCGTCGCGGGGCCCTGTCCGTCGCGGTCCCGTGCCCGTCGCGGTCCCTTGTCCGTCGCGTCGCGCCTGTCGCGGTCTCACGCATGGCGTCCGCGCCCGTCGCGGTCCTGTGCCGGTCGCGTCCGCACCCGTTGCGGCGCCCGGCGTCACGGACGGTCGGTGGGCGTCGGCGTCGGCGTCGGCGTGGGCGGCAGGCACGCCTGCGCCGACGTGCCGACCTCCTCGGCCGAGTAGAGCGCCACCACCCGTACGCAGTACCCCGCCACCGTGTTCAATCCCTGCACCGGCAGCCGGGTGCTGCCGGCGGGCACCTGCCCGAGCAGCCGCGGCGCGCTTCCGGGCGGGGCGCCCATGACCGCGAAGCCCGCCCGGCCGTCCGCCGGGTCCCGCCACGTCACGATCACCTCGGCGCCGTCCTGGACCACCCGTACGTCGGTCGGCGGCGCGCCGGCCGTGCCCGCGGTCGCGGTGGGCGTGGCCGGCGGCCCGCTGCGTCGCTCCGCCGTGTCGTCCGGGTCGCGCAGCACGGCGACCGCCGCCAGGATTGCCGCCGCCACCGCGGCGAGCGCCGCGACGCCGGCCGTCACCGCAACGCCGCGACCGCGCCGCGGCGGCGCCCCGGCCGGAATCCGGCCTACGGGAGCCTCAGGTCCGGTCGGGCCGTACCGCGGCCGCGTCGCCGCGGTGTGGTCGCGCCGCGAGAAGAGCCCGGGGCCCGCCGGGCCGAACGCCGCGGGCGGCTCCGCGGGCGGGGGTTCTGGCGCGTGCGCCGGCCGGGCGGATCCGGCCGTGCGGCGCGGTGACGGCGGTGATCCTGGCCCGGGGTCCGGGAACCCCCGCGGCGCCGATGCCGGCCCTCGCCGGCCTGCGGACGGCCGCAGCGGCGCGGCGCCCGGCGCCGACTCCACCGGCCTCGGCCCGTCGGGGCGGGCCAGCACCCCGGTGGCCAGGTAGGAGTGCGCCGCACGAACCGCCCAGTGGTCCGCGCCGAACACCGCTGGGCCCGCTTCGGCGACCCGGGCAAGGTTGCGGCGGGCCTCGTGCCGGTTGCCCAGCTCCTCGGCGACGCTGCCGAGCTCGTACGAGATCATCAACAGCAGCGGGTCGGCGTCGCCGAACCGGCGCTGCCCCGCAGCGAGGCCCACCTCCAGCACCCGCCGGGCCGCCGCCGGGTCACCGGCCTCGCGGTGCAGGCCCGCCAGCTGGTAGGCCGCGAGCAGGACATCGGGGTGGTCCTCGCCGTACGCCGGACCGGCGGCCTCCATGGCCTCGGCCAGGATCCGACGCGCGCCGTCGAGGTCACCGGCGTCGCGGCGGGCGCGGGCGGCCCGCTGGGCGGCGACCAGGGACAAGGCGTCGGACACGCCCACATGCTG
>DATMJT010000167.1:0-2687 GCA_035553735.1 Pilimelia sp. | reverse complement strand
GCCGGGCGTCGTGCCGGGGGCAGACCGCCGCGCCGGCACGCAGCCGCGGCGGCGGCTGACCGCCCGGGCGGCCCAGCCGGGCCGGGCCGAAGGCCGCGCAGTCGGGTTCGGGGCAGCGCCACAGCCGGCCCAGCACCGGCGGACCGGCCGGGCGCGGGGCTGCCGCCGGAGTGCCGGGCACCCGGGGGGCCAGCACCGCACCGCCGTGCCCGACCAACGGGGCCAGCAGCCGACCGGGCTCGCCGGCCAGCCACGGGTGCCGGGCGCGGTGGACGTCGAAGGACTGCCGGCTCAGCACCGGCAGGCCGGTCAGCTCGGCGACCTCCAGCACCCGGTCGCCCGGGGCGTCCAGCACCTCGACCAGGCCGTCGTCGGCCCACCGGCGCACCACCATGCGCTCGTTGGAGGTCAGGTCGGCGTCCGACAGCACCGCCCGCGGCACCACCGCGTAGACCGGGACGTTCTCCTCGGCGACGTGCCGGCCCAGGGCGTCGACGACCATGCCCAGCCGCAGCAGGTTCGCCGGCCGACCGCCGTCCAGGTCCGCGTACCGCACCACCTCGGCCAGGTCGACCACGGCGCGGGCGAGCGCCGGGTCGGTGGACAGCCGCGACTCGATCGCGTCGAGCACCTTGCTGACTTCGAACCTCACGGGGCCATGATGCCCTGCCCGTCCCGGCCGGCGCAGTACCGGCTGGTCAGTCGACCTCCTCGGCCAGGTCGTTGATCGCCTGGGCCATCCGCAGATCGAGATCCGTGACTCCACCGGCGGAGTGCGTGCGGCACCGGAAGGTCACGGTACGGTATCGAATGTCGATGTCCGGATGGTGATCCATTTCCTCGGCGGCGACCGCCACCTCGTCCACCAGCGCGATCGCCGACGCGAAGTCGGGCAGCTCGAAGGTGCGGGCGATCCCGGTGTGGTCACCGGTCCAGCCGGTCAGCGCGGGAAGGGATTCGCGGACGACACCGGCGTCGAGCAGATCGGCCATGCCCGGACTCTACGCGCCTGCCGGGGCACCGGCAGCGGGACAGCCGATCGCGGCGAATCCGGCTACTCTGGCGCCCCGTCGCCCACCCGGGCCGCCCCGCACCGGCGACGGCGATGGGGTGGGCGCGTCGAGGGAGGAAGTTTCATGAGAATTCGCCACGCGGCGAGAGTGGGCGCGGGCGCCCTGCTCGCCCTCGCCATGGCAGCCGGGTGCGCGTCCAAGCCCGACGACCCGGCTGCCACCACGACGCCGACCACCGCGGCGAATCCGACCGCCGCCCTGGCCGCCGCCGGCGCCAAGGTCTCCGAGCAGTCGTTCCGGCTCACCGGGACCATCGGTGAGGCCAAGCTCACCGGGGCGGTGGACCCGACGGCCAAGGTGTCCCAGATGACCATGGACATCCCCAGCGGGGACGCCGCCGGCAAGATCGAGATGCGGGCGATCGGCGCCGACATCTACGTCAGGATGACGTTCCCGGACGCGCCGCTGCCGGGCTTCGATGGCAAGAAGTGGTTTCACGTGGACTCCAGCAAGGCCGGCCAGGGCCCGTGGGACAAGGCCGCCGTGGACGCGGTGCAGCTGGCCAAGGTGCTGGAGGGCGCCACCGACGTGCAGCGGACCGGGCCCAACGAGTTCAAGGGCACGCTCGACGCCACCAAGGCCAGTGCGACGGCGCTGCAGCTGGACGCCGACGACCTGAAGGGGATGGGCGAGAAGGCCAAGAGCATCCCGTTCACCGCCCGGGTCGACGACCAGGGCCGCCTGGTCAACTACCGCATCGAGATGCCCGCGGCCGGCGCGGAGCCGGCCGAGCCGATCGACCTGACGCTGTCCGACTTCGGCACCACGGTCGAGGTGGCCAAGCCGCCGGCGAGCGAGGTCACCCGGGCGCCGAGCATCGGGGGCTGAGCATCAACGGACGGGGCTTCGGGCGCTGACTCCCGGGGCTGCGGCCGCGTGACGGCCGGTGGCGGAGGCTCCGCCGCCGGCCGTCACGTGAGCCAGCCCGTCACGTCATCCGGCCCGTCACGTGAGCCGGCCCGTCACGTCATCCGGCGCAGCGCCTCGCGCAGCCGGGCGGCGTCCCGGCGCCGCCGCTCCAGGGTCATCGCCACCCAGACCAGCAGCAGGCCGCCGGCCGCCAGCGGGATCCACCGCGGCAGCTCGTCCCACAGCCGGACGAGTTCGTAGCCGGTGGACAGGACCAGCGCGACGCCGCCCACCACCACCGGCGCGCGCAGCCGCCACCGCGCCCCGGCCAACACCGCCAGCACCGCCGCGGCGGCGAGCAGGAGCCGGCGCACCGGGTGCGGGTCGTGCAGGTAGACCGTCGCCAGGCTGGGGGCCAGGGCGGTGACCAGCGCCGGGCCGTACGCGCGCCAGCTGCCGACGGCCGCCCCGTGCCGGCGGGCCAGCCAGCCCACGAGCAGCGCCACGCCGGCGGCGGGCAGCAGGTACGCCTCGACCAGGGCGACGTCCCGGTCGGCCAGCAGCAGCCACCAGCCGAGCAGCTTCAGCGCGGCCGCCACGCCCAGGCGGGCCCGCCGGTGGTCCGGCCACACGGCGCTGAGGTCCACCGCCACGCCCCACAGCGCGCACACCGCGGCGGCGTACCGGGCGCCGCCGGGCGCGGCCAGGGTCAGCGCGGCCCCGGCGGCCAGGTGCGCGGTCAGCTCCACGGTGCCCGCCTCGCTC
>DATMJT010000166.1:0-7186 GCA_035553735.1 Pilimelia sp. | reverse complement strand
GGTGCTTCTTCTCCTTGAGCTCGACCTCCGTCGCCGCCCCGACCTTGATCACCGCGACGCCGCCGGACAGCTTCGCCAGCCGCTCCTGCAGCTTCTCGCGGTCCCAGTCGGAGTCCGACGCCTCGATCTCCTTGCGGATCTGGGCGATCCGGTCGGCGACCTCCGACTCCTTGCCGGCGCCGTCGACGATCGTGGTGGTGTCCTTGTCGATGACGATCCGCCGGGCCTGGCCGAGCACCTCCAGGCCGACCGAGTCCAGCTTGTAGCCGAGCTCGGGCGCCACCAGCTCGCCGCCGGTGAGGATGGCGAGGTCCTGCAGCATGGCCTTGCGCCGGTCGCCGAAGCCCGGCGCCTTGACCGCGGCCACCTTGAACGTCTTGCGGATGGCGTTGACCACCAGGGTCGCCAGCGCCTGGCCCTCCACGTCCTCGGCCACCACCAGCAGCGGCTTGCCGCTGGACAGCACCTTCTCCAGCAGCGGGAGTAGCTCCTCGACCGCGGAGATCTTCTGGGTGGTGATGAGGATGTACGCGTCCTCGAGCACCGCCTCGCCGGCCTCGGCGTCGGTGACGAAGTGCGGCGAGATGAAGCCCTTGTCGAACTGCAGGCCCTCGGTGACCTCCAGCTCGGTGGCCAGGGTGGAGCCCTCCTCGACGGTGACCACGCCGTCGCGGCCGACCTTCTCCAGCGCCTCGGCGATCAGCTCGCCGATCGTGGCGTCCTGCGCGGAGATGGTCGCCACGTTGGCGGTCTTCTCCTTGCTGTCGACCTCGATCGCCTTGTCCAGCAGCGCCTTGGACACGGCCTGCACGGCGGCGTCGATGCCCCGCTTGAGGGCGGCCGGGTTGGCCCCGGCGGCGACGTTGCGCAGCCCCTCGCGGACCAGCGCCTGGGCCAGCACGGTCGCGGTCGTGGTGCCGTCGCCGGCGACGTCGTTGGTCTTCGTCGCCACCTCCTTGACCAGCTGCGCGCCGAGGTTCTCGTACGGGTTGGGGAGCTCGATCTCCTTGGCGATCGTGACGCCGTCGTTGGTGATCGTGGGGGCGCCGAACTTCTTGTCCAGAACGACGTTGCGGCCCCGCGGGCCGAGGGTGACCTTGACCGCGTCGGCGAGCGCGTTCACCCCGTGCTCCAGCAGGTGGCGGGCGTCGTCCGAGAAGCTCAGGATCTTCGCCATGTCGGTGTGTGTGTCCCTTCAGGCGGCATCGCCCCGGGCGGCACGGCAGCCGGCGCCCGGGGCGATGTCAGACGGTCTAGGTTCAGCTCACTTCTCGATGACCGCGAGGACATCGCGGGCGGAGAGCACCAGGTACTCCTCGCCGGCGTACTTGACTTCGGTGCCGCCGTACTTCGAGTAGATGACCGTGTCACCGACCTTGACGTCAACCGGGATCCGGTTGCCGGAGTCGTCGACGCGGCCCGGGCCGACAGCGAGGACGGTGCCCTCCTGCGGCTTCTCCTTGGCGGTGTCGGGGATCACGATGCCCGACGCCGTGGTCGTCTCGGCCTCGTTCGCCTGGACCAGGATCCGGTCCTCAAGCGGCTTGATCGCAACCTTCGTCGCGGTAGTCACGGGCATACCCTCCTGGGGTACATCGTTCGTTGCCCGCCCGCCGTACCGGCGGGCGGCGGTCTGCCTCATGCCACCGGGCGGGGCCGTCGTCGCGGGTGCCGGTCCGCCTGGCGTGTCAACCCCGGGGCGGGCCCCGAAGGCTGGCACCCTCGCACCGAGAGTGCTAACGGCAGGTTATGCCCGTGGCTAGCACTCCGTCAAGGAGAGTGCCAACGGGTGTCGCCCGGCACGTGGTGGCGGCGGGGCGGCGGGGCGGGGTGCCCGCTCAGGGCGGTCAGGCTTGATCCCTTCGCCGGTCACCCTGCCCCGCCGCCCGGCGGATGCCCGGACCCGCGTTCAATGGGTCGGTGGATGTCGACCTGCTCGCCGCACTCCGTAGCGCCCCGGGCGAGGCTGCGCTCGCGCGGGCGGCGGAGGTGTCCGGCGGCGACCCGCTGGCCGGGGCGGCCGCGATGCGAGCCGACGGGGTGCCGCCGGAGCTGGCCGCCGCCGCCCTGACCCAGGTCCAGCTGCGCCGCCGGGCGGTCGCCAAGTTCGGCCCCGACGCGGCGCTCATGTTCTTCACCCGGGCGGGACTGGAGCAGGCCACCCGGGCGGTCGTGGCCGACCGGCGGGCGGACCGGCTGCGCGCCGCGGGCGTCGGCCGGCTGCTCGACCTCGGCTGCGGACTGGGCGCCGACGCGCTGGCGGCGGCTCGGGCCGGCATCCTGGTGGACGCGGTGGAGGCTGACCCCACCACGGCGGCCGTGGCCGCGGCGAACGCGGCAGTCCTGGGGCTGGCGGACCGGGTGCGGGTGCGCTGCGCCGACGCCACGACAGTGGAGGCGACCGGCTACGACGCCGTCTTCTGCGACCCCGCCCGGCGCCAGGGCGGCAGACGGGTCTTCGACCCGACGTCGTACTCACCGCCCTGGGACTTCGTCGTGGGCCTGGCCGACCGGGTGCCGCGTACCGTGCTCAAGCTGGCGCCGGGGATCGACCACGCGCGGATTCCGGCCGGCGCGGAGGCCGAGTGGGTCAGCGTGGCCGGTGAGGTGGTCGAGGCCGCCTTCTGGTGCGGCCCGCTGGCCGCCGTGCCGCGCCGCGCCACCCTGCTGGCGGCGCCCACCGCGCCCGAGGGTTCGGTCGCACCGCCCGGCCGGGATGCCCCGCCGGATCCGGCCGCCGAGCTGACCGGCCCCGGCACCCGGGCGGCGCCGGTCGGGCCGGTGCGCCGCTACCTCTACGACCCGGACGGCGCCGTGGTCCGCGCCGGGCTGGTGGCCGAGTTCGCCGAGACGATCGGCGGGTCCCTGGCCGACTCCCGGATCGCCTACGTGTACGCGGACCGATCGGTGCCCACGCCGTTCGGCCGGGGCTTCGAGGTGCTGGACGTCGCACCGTTCTCGGTGAAGCGGCTGCGCACGGCACTGCGCGAGCGTGGAATCGGGCGCCTGGAGATCCGTAAGCGGGGCGCCGCCGTGGAACCGGACCAGCTGCGACGCGAGCTTCGGCTGGCCGGGCCCCACGGCGCCACGCTGGTCGTCACCCGGGTCGCCGACGCCCACACCGCCCTGCTCTGCGCCCCGCGGACCGCGGAGCCGTCGGACCGGGTCCGGCCGGCGGGGCAGGGTGACCGGCGAAGGGATCAAGCCTGACCGCCCTGAGCGGGCACCCTGCCCCGCCGGCCGACGGAGCCGGCACGACCGTGCCGGACCGCGGACCGTCACGTCGCCTGAGCGGGTCCCACCGCACTGGGCGGGACCCGACTGGGCGGGACTCGCCGCAGGGCGGAGCGCGCCGGAATGCCGCCAGGAGTCAGCGGTCGACCTGGGTGAAGTCCCAGACGTGCGGGCTGCGGGCCACCAGGTGCTCCGGCGGCGCGGGCAGCGGCCGGGGGTCACCGCGCCACCTGGAGATCACCACCACCCGGTGGTCGGTGGACGAGAACACCTCGCTGGCGATGTGCAGCGGCTCCACCTCGACCGCCGGGAGCGCGGTGTCGCAGACCCAGTCCAGCAGCTCCGCGAAGCCCGCCGGACGCGCGCGTACCTCCCACATCCGCACGATCACGCCCGCGGACACTACCCGGTCCCCGCGGTCGGCCACTACACGCTCACGGTGGTCAGCGGCAGCGCGGAGTCGGCCGGCAGGTCCAGCCGGCTGGGCGCCACGCCGGCGGCCACCAGGTGCGCGCCGAGCGCCGCCACCATGGCGCCGTTGTCCGTACACAGCTTCGGCCGCGGCACCCGCAGCGTCAGGCCGGCGCGCGCGCACCGCTGCTCCGCCAGTGCCCGCAGCCGGGAGTTGGCCGCCACCCCGCCGCCGATGACCAGCGTCGGCACCCCGTGCGCCCGGCACGCCGCCACCGCCTTGGCGGTCAGCACGTCGCAGACCGCCTCCTGGAAGCTGGCGGCCACGTCGGCGACCGGCACCGGCTCCCCCGCGCGCTCGCGCGCCTCCACCCACCGGGCCACCGCCGTCTTGAGGCCGGAGAACGAGAAGTCGAAGCGGTGGGCCGCCTGGTCCTTGGGGGCGGTGAGCCCGCGCGGGAAGTCGATCGCGTCGCCCCGGCCCTCCCGCGCGGCCCGGTCGATCGGCGGGCCGCCGGGGAACGGCATGCCCAGCAGCCGGGCCACCTTGTCGAACGCCTCCCCCGCCGCGTCGTCGACGGTGCTGCCCAGCGGGGTCACCCCGTGCGCCAGGTCGTCCACGAGCAGCAGGCTGGAGTGTCCGCCGGAGACCAGCAGCGCCACCGCCGGCTCCGGCAGCGGGCCGTGCTCCAGGGTGTCCACGGCGACGTGCGCCGCCAGGTGGTTCACCCCGTACACCGGCTTCTCGGCGGCCATCGCGTAGCCCTTGGCCGCGGCCACCCCGACCAGCAGCGCCCCGGCCAGCCCCGGCCCGGCGGTCACCGCGATCGCGTCGATGTCGGCCAGCGTCACGCCGGCCGTGTCCAGCGCCCGCCGCATGGTCGGCACGATGGCCTCCAGGTGGGCCCGGCTGGCCACCTCCGGGACCACCCCGCCGAACCGGGCATGGGCGTCCACACTGGACGCCAGCGCGTCGGCGAGCAGGGTGTGCCCGCGGACGATGCCCACCCCGGTCTCGTCGCAGGAGGTCTCGATGCCGAGCACCAGTGGTTCGTCAGTCACGCCGCATCACCAGAGCGTCCGTATTGGTGGATTGGTAGTAGCCGCGACGCACGCCGACGGCCTCGAAGCCGTGCGCCGCGTAGAGCCGCTGGGCCGGGCCGTTGTCGGCGGCCACCTCCAGCAGCACCGGACCGGGCCCCCGCCGGGCCGCCTCGGCCAGCAGCGCCGCCAGCAGCGCCCGCCCGACGCCGCGCCGCTGGGCGTCCCGGCGCACGGCCAGGTTCTGCACCCATGCCTCCCCCGGCGCGGCGGCCAGCCCGGCGTAACCGGCGACGGTGCCATCGGGGTCCAGCGCGACCAGGTAGTGGTGCCCGCTGGCCAGCTCGTTCCAGAACATCGCCGCGGACCAGCGCTCGGGGCCGAAGAGGTCCGCCTCGATGGGCAGCACCTCCCCGATGTGCCACCAGCGGAACCGGGCGAGCCGGGGCGGCGGCGCGTTCACGGCTGGCTGACCGCCTTGCGGACACCGGGCTCGACGGCGTCCGGGCGGCGCAGGTAGAGCGGGGTCAGCGGCTCGCCGGGGGCGCCGTCGCGCACCCGGTCGGCGGCCAGCGCGGCGAGCCGGGCGGCCACCGGGTAGCGCGGGGCGTCGGCCACGGGCAGGCCCAGCGCCGCGGCGTACCGGTGGGCGCCGTCACCGACGGCCCGGGTCACGCCGAGCCGGGCGGCGCACGCGGCGACGGCCTCGGGCGGGTCCACGCCCGGTCCGGCGATCCGGGCGCCGGCCGCGTCGTACACCGCCCAGTAGACCTCCTTGCGGCGCGCGTCGGTCGCCACGAGAGTACGGGCGGCGTCGGGCCCGACGCCGGCGTCCACCGGGGCGGCGCCGTGGGGACCGGACGGGGCCTGCACGGGCCCCGCACCGCCCGGTGCGGGCTCGGCCAGGGCGTCGAGGGAGCAGGCCCCGTAGGTCGGGATGCCGAGCGTGTGCCCGAGCGCGGCGGCGGTGACCAGGCCGACCCGCAGCCCGGTGAACGGGCCCGGCCCGAGGCCGGCGACCACCGCGGCCAGGTCGGCGGGGCGGGCCCCCACCTCGGCCAGCACCGCCGAGACCGCGGGCGCGAGCAGCTCGCCGTGGGCCCGGGCGTCCACGGTGACCCGCTGCGCGCGCACCTGGACAACCGTCGGCGTCACCTCCGCCAGCGCCGCGGTGACCGCCGGGGTGGACGAGTCGACGACCAGAACCAGCACGCTGCACACCCTAGCGCCGCCCCGGACGCGGCTCGCGGGTGTGGTCACCGGAGCGCGTCGGTGTCGGGCAGGGCCCAGTTGATCTCGGTGCGACCGGCGTCGGCGAGGGCCTTGTTCGTCGCGCTGAACGGGCGGCTGCCCCGGAAGCCGCGCGGGTTCAGCGGACTCGGGTGCCCCGCCTCCAGCACCACGTGCGCCGGGTTCGTGACCAGTGGCCGCTTGCGCCGGGCATAGCCGCCCCAGAGCAGGAAGACCACCGGGTCGGCGCCGGCGTCCAGCGCCCGGATGGTGGCGTCGGTGAACTCCTCCCAGCCGCGGCCGGCGTGCGAGCCGGCGGCGCCGGCCCGCACGGTGAGCACCGCGTTGAGCAGCAGCACCCCCTGCGCCGCCCACGGGCGCAGGTCACCGGTGCGCGGCACCGGCACGCCCACGTCCTCGGCCAGCTCCCGGAAGATGCTGCGCAGCGACGGCGGCACCGGCACCCCGGGGCGCACGCTGAAGCTCAGCCCGTGCGCCTGGCCCGGGCCGTGGTAGGGGTCCTGCCCCAGGATCACCACCCGGCAGGCGTCCGGGGGGCAGAGCCGGTACGCCGCGAACAGGTCCTCGCGCGGCGGGTAGACGGTGTGCCGGGCGTACTCGTCGGCCACGAAGGCGCCGAGCGCGGCGGTGCGCTCCCGGTCCAGGTGCGGGGCGAGCCGGTCGCGCCAGGCCGGGGGCAGCAGCGCGAGCGGGTCCACGGCCGACGCCGCGGCGGGATGCGCCCCGGTCACGGGCGCTCGCCGGATCCGGGGCCCCCGACCGACCCGGCGGGCCGGGCCAGGGCGGCGATGCGGTCGGCCCAGTCGCCGCCGTACGGCTGGAGCGCCACCACCCGGTGGTCGTCGTCGCGCCGGTCGATCCGCACCCGCAGGTGGGCGTCGGCCAGTCGCTCGGCGACGCCGTCCCCCCACTCCACGACCGTGACCGACTCGTCCACCGAGGCGTCCAGGTCCAGGTCGTCCACCTCCGCGCGGGGGTCCGGCGCCGCGCCGAGCCGGTACGCGTCCACGTGCACCAGCGGCAGCCGCCCACCCCGGTCGGGGTCGGGCCGGTGCACCCGGGCGATCACGAACGTGGGCGAGGTGATCTCGCCGCGCACCCGCAGGCCGGCGCCGATGCCCTGCACCAGCGCCGTCTTGCCGGCACCGAGCGGGCCGGTGAGCAGTACCAGGTCGCCGGCGCGCAGCACGGTGGCCAGCCGGGCGCCGAAGGTCCGGGTGTCGTCCACCGTGGGCAGCACGGCCGGGGC
>DATMJT010000165.1:0-14076 GCA_035553735.1 Pilimelia sp. | reverse complement strand
GCCGACGACCTTGCCGCCGGGGACGAAGTTCGTGGCGGCCCAGGCACAGCCCGAGGCCTTGCCCTCCGAGCAGTCGATGAAGTCCTGGATGCCCGTGACCTCGAAGAAAACCTTCTGGTCATGCTCGGCCCAGGCATCCCGCATCCGCTTGCAGGCGAGTGGGTTGTAGTGGCACCACCACTCCCGCGCCGCTGTCCGGATCTCCAGCGAGCCCATGTTGCTGATGTGGGTCCTGCCGCTGCGCTCAACCCACTGGCGCAGCGTCAGGACCGGCTCGGCGGGGGCTCCCTCCGGCGTGGGGTCGCAGCCCTTGTACTTGCAGGTGATGCTCCGCACCGGGGTGGGCACGTCGGAGCTGTTCCGTCCGCCTCCCGCGGCGCCGCCACCGCGGGCGCCACGCACGGAGGTCCCGCCGATGCCGGCGAGCGTGGCGCCGTACCCGTTGTTGTTGCCGTAGGCGTCGCAGTCGTTGTAGTCGCAGTCCCGCAGCCCGCTCGGGTCGCTGAAGGTGATCGGGCTGTTGTGCCCGTACGCGTAGCCGTTGATCTGTTGCGGGTCGGCCATGTCCATGATCGGGTCGACCGACACGAACCGGCCGAGCCCGGGGTCGTACTCGCGTGCCCCGATGTGGATCATCCCGTGCGGGTCGGTGTCGCCGCCGACGAAGGTCTTCGCGTTGGGCCAGGCCGGTTCGGCGCCGCGCGGCCCGCCGTAGGGCAGCTGGCGCCGCACCCGCACGTCACTCTGCTGCTGCATGCCGATGGTGGTGTGCTGGCTGCCCTGGTGGTCGGTGTAGGACCAGACGCCGCCCGCGGCGGTGCGCGAGCCGACCAAGCGGCCGGCGAACGTGTAGTACAGCGTCGTCTTCGACGTGGTGCCCTCGCGCCGGACCTCCTGGTTCGGCAGGTAGAGCGTGGTACCGGTGGCATCGCGGCGGATCCACCGGTCGCCGTCCGGGCCGTACACGTTGGTCTGTACGGCCTGGCCACCCACCCTGACAGTGGTGAGCAGGCCCTCGGCGTCCCAGGTCAGCTGCTGGCTGCTGGTGCCGGGCGGGCAGGTGTTCGCGGCCGCGCCCACGGGCCGGCAGACAGTATTGCCGGCCGGGTCGTAGTCGTAGTTCGACGTCACTGGCGGCTGACCCGGCACCGTGGTGGTCACCGACGTGACCGCGTGCGGTCGCGCCACGCCCGGGCCGCCGGTCGGGTAGGCGTACGTGCGTTGCACGTCGCCGGTGCTGCGGTGCTCGACCTCCGTGCGGCGGTTGGCGACCGCGTCGAAGGTCCAGTCGAGCCAGTACGGCGCCGGCCCGCCGAGCGTGGCGGTGGCCGGAGCGGTGCCGCAGGACGTGGCTGGGCTGGGGGTCCACGCCGACGTCAACCGACGCAGGGGGTCATAGCGGAAGCACTGCTTGTCGGGCTGGCCGACCTGCGGCTTATCCTCGATTGAGAGGATGTTGCCCGCCGCGTCGTACGCGTAGTTGCGGTCGGACACGGTGCCAGCGGCCAGCTCGGGCCGGATCCTGGTCCGGGTCACCCGTCGGGTGGGCAGGTCGTACTCCGTGACGTCGTCGACGTAGACGTTCAGGTCGATCTTGCGCGTGGTGATGGACGGCTCGCCGAACGCCGTGTACTGCTGGAGCGCCACGTACGTGCCCACGCCGGTGCGGCTGGTCTCCAGCCGGGTGGGCAAACCGTGGACGTCGCTGAAGCGCGTAGTGAGCGTCTCGCCGCTCAGGTCACCGCCACCAGCGACGCTGTATCCGTTGGGTTCTCCGGTGGCGTCCGAATAGCTGTAGCCGAACACCCAGGTACCGGCAACGCCGGGACCCTCCACAGACGGAATGACGTAGTTGACGCCCCCTGGCTGGTACCGCTGGTTGTAGTTGCGCGCCTGCCACTTGTAGGCGTTGGCGGAGCCCGGCGGGTCGTACCGGATGGCCTGGCCGAGTTGGCCGCGAACCGTCTGCATGGTGTACAGCCGGTCCCAGATCCACTCCGCCCGCTTGGTGGCGGCTGACACCTCGTCGTCGTAGAGGCCGGTCTTGCGACCGAGCGGGTCGTAGGTGTAGACCAGCACCTCGCCGTTGGCATCGGTGGTCCTCACCAGCTCGCCGAAGTCGTTGTACTCCCACCTGCTCAGGCCCTTGTCCGGGTCCCGTGCCTCGGTCTTGCGGCCCTGCACGTCGTACGCGTAGGTCCACTCGTTGCCGGCCGGGTCGGTCAGCCTGGTGAGCTGGTTCTTGCGGTTGTAGTGGTAGCGGGTACGGTCGTACGCCCCGGCGACGCCCTGGGTGGTGGTGTGCTGACGCAACTCGACGGTGCGCCCCTTGGCGTCGGTGAGCGCGGTGGTGGCGACCCCACCCGCCGGCGGCGTGACCATGGTGCGGTCACCCTCGTACGCCATGGTCGTACGCCACTTCTCGACCAGGTTGGTGGTGCCGTCGGTGCCGAGGAAGATTCTCGCGGTGGTCCGGCCGGCGTTGTCGTAGACCGGCTTGATGACGGCGGGCACACTCCATTCGGGTAGCCACAGCAGGGTGCCGCTGGGGGTACCGGTCTCGGCGTGCGGGTTGTAGCTCCACTCCACCCGGCCGAGCGCGTCGTAGACCGTGTCGGTGACCACCCGGCCGCCGCCGACGGCCGCCGTCTGCGTCTGCCGAGGCCGCAGGAAGCCGTCGAGGATCTGGTAGGTGGTCAGGTAGCCGCCGCCGGAGTTGAGCACCTTGGACGTCTGGTACGGATAGGTGGAGCGGGTCGGCGAGAACGTGTAGGTGTACTCGCCCGACGGCCGGTCGGGGTACTGGGCCCGACCCCAGCCGACCTGCCACACCTTCCACACCCGGCCGAGCGGGTCGTAGACCACCTCCGCCACGCGTCCGTTGGGGTCGGTGACCTTCGTCTGCTGGCCCCAGTACGGCGCGTGGTCCGTCGTGGTGACCCAGCTGTACGGCGCCGCGGTAGTGACGGTCGTCCGGGTCACCGGGCCCCCGGTGGCGGGGGTGTAGGCGGTGGTGGTGGTGTTGCCCTTGATGTCGGTGGCCGTCAGGGGCCGCCCGTAGGCGTCGAAGGTGGTCTGTCCGGAGACCTGCCACACTGTGCCGCCGGCCGGCGTCCAGCTCCTCAGGTGCTCCACCTTGGTCGGCGACCCGTACACCGGGGCGGTGTCCACACTGGCGGCGCCGTCGTAGTAGCGGCGCAGGTCGGAGACCACGTCGTCGGTGCTCGTGGGGGCCACGCCGCAGGCCAGGGCGGTGACGGTGGTCCGCTTGACCAGGTGCAGGAGGTTCTTGGTCAGGTTGCGGTTGTACTCGTACGTCGCGCAACTCTCGTCGCCGGTGGCGGCGACGTCGCCGCTGTCCTGGGTCCAGCGGATGGTGCCGTAGTCGTCGTCGAGCGCCGACTCCTGCCGGGTGGTGCGCCAGCCGCGGGCGCCGTCCACGCCCAGCGCGGTGGCCCGGTACGTGACCCGGGTGCTGACGAACCGCGCCGAGACGGTGTCACCGTTGATGCTTCGGCTGGCCAGTGCGGCCGACCGCCACGGCACGAACACGCTCTTCTCGACGGGCTTGGTCTCCACGCCGTTGTAGGTGGCCTGCTCGCGCACCATGCCGGCGAACTGGTCCTCGTCGTACACGGTCTCCGACCCGAGGGAGGCCGGCACGGTGACGCTGCGCGTGCCGCCGGAGGGCGCCAGCCGGTCGCCGTGCATCCCGCGCAGGTACGTGGTGACGGTCAGCGTCTGCTGCCCCGGCACCTCGCCGACCCGGGTCTTCACGGTGGCGTAGCCGCGGAACTGGTTCCACGTCTTACGGTTGGGCGGGGTCAGGCCGTCGTCGTCGGCGTAGTGCCAGGCCGGGGTGCCCACGTACTCGTAGAGGGTGAACTTCGGCGGGGCCTCGTGCCCGCCGGCGAGCGGGACGTCCGATTCGGACACCGACTCCACCGGGTAGACGTGCCACCACTCGGTGATGAGGTTCTTCCCGGCCGGGTCGGCAGAGTCCACCACGATCGCGGGGTAGCAGCGCTTGGTGTTGGTATGCGCCGCCGACGGCAGGTTTCCCGAGGTGCACTCGGGCAGCGAGTAGGTGACCTGGACCTTGGCGCCGGTCTCGCTGATGATGCTGGCGATCCGCTGCCAGTTGTTGGTGGTGTTGTGGGCGGTCAGCACGCGGTTGGGTAGCGACACGGGCGTGAAGGTGACCGGCGGCAGGGTTACCGTGCCGCCCACGTGCCCGGCCTGGACGATCGACTGCAGCCACAGCCCGGCGTGCACGCTGCCGTCGCCGGCGGGCGGGAAGCTGTGGGTGAGCGTCCAGGAGTCCACGTCCTGCCAGGCCGGGGTGGCCTTGGTGGTGTCCCAGACGCGGGTGGTCACCTTGGCCAGCCGCTTGGTGGACCAGAAGGTCGGCGAGTACCGGCCGGCACACGAGGTGGCGCTCGCGGCGCACTCCTGATCCCAGGGCACGTCCGGCCAGTGCGCGGCGTCCTTCGTGGTGCAGGCGGACAGGCAGCGGTCCGCCGGGGTGAACACCACCTGGGCGACCGGGTTCACCGACCGGTCGGTGCTGCCGCGGTCCCAGGTGCCGTACTCGATGCGGCTGAGGAAGCTGGCCCGCACGTAGGACACGACCGCGGTGTCGGTCGCGCGGGAGGCGTACTTGTTCGTCTCCTGCGTGTACCAGTACGACATGGTGTTGCCGCGCACGTCCACGACGTGGTCCAGGTTCCACCGGTACGCCTGGGCGCAGCCCGACGCGGCGAACGTGCCGGCGTTGCACGGCTCGCCGGCGTGGTTGCCGAAGACGTGGAGCGTGTCGGTCGCGTTGGTGGTCGCGGTGTGGCCGGGCAGGCTGTGCCGGCCGAAGAAGTACTGGGTGCCGTCGGCGATGGTGACCTTCCAGTACTCCCCGTTGTTGTCGCCGTTGGCCGCGCCGGTCAGCTTCTCGACCTTCGCGCCGTCGGCGTTGCGGGCGTGCCAGCCCTTGCCGGACTCGAAGACCAGCTCGGTGGCCTTGCCGTTCAGCCGCATCGTCGCGTTCTCGTTGCGCCAGCACTGGTCGCCGGTCCGGCTGGGGTTGTTCGGCGTGCCGGCGGTGTCATCGACGCACGGCACGTAGCGGCGCTCGATATACCCGGGGTGGTAGTCGAAGCCCTCGCCGAGCGGGGACGGCTGGTTGTTGGTGGCGGCGGAGCGCCCGTCGACGCTGGTGGACGAGTAGCCGAAGGTCACGGTGGGCTTCAGGCCGGCGATGCCGGGCGGGGTACGCAGCCCGTAGCTCCACGAGAAACCGCCGGTAGAGCCGCCGGCCGACCAGGCGGCGGAGGGGGCCAGCGAGGTGGCGGTGAAGTCACCGCCCGAACCAGAGGGGCCCGCGGCCATGGCGTAGACCGCGGCGGCGGTGGAGTGTGCGGGCACGCTGACGTCCGCGCTGATGGTCCGGGCGGCGGGGTGGTTCACGGACCGCACCGGGGACGCCTCACACCCGGCCCGGGCCGGGTCGGTCAGAGCGCACGCCGGCAGCCGGTACAGCCGCAGACGGCTGGCCCAGTCGCCGCCGAACGCACTGCGCAGCCCGGCGTAGTCGACGCTGACCCGAGCGTTGCCCGCGCCGCTGCCCGGCGCGGCGGCCACCCGGAACACCAGCCCGTCGCGCCACGCGGCAGGCAGCCGGTCGCGGGCGAGCAGCTCGACCTGCACGGCTGACGGCGCGGCGGCCGATCCGGCGGTCCGAGCGACCCGGATCGGCAGGGTGCCGACCCGCGCGCCGTCGGGGGCGACGCCGGTCCCACCGGCCTGGGGCAGGTCGACGCGGCCACGGCCAGGCACCGGCCAGACCGGGGTGGGCGGGGGCACGTACGCCGCCGGGCGGTAGTCCCAGCCCTTCCCGGCAACGGGACGGCCGTTGTCGCCCAGCGGCTCCGCTGCCGGCCGCAGCCGGGGCGTGCCGCCGGTGTCCGGCGCGGCCTGGGCCGGGACGTGCGCGACCAGCGATGTCAGCAGTGCACCGACGAGCACCCCGACGGTCGCCCGCCCACGCCGGCTACCGGGGCGGCGCAGGACCGACGTCCGCGCCGACTCCCGTGACCGGTCGCTGCCAGCGCTGTTCACCATTGCCTCCCTAGGCGAAGAGGTGTCGAAGGTACGGAGGTCAGACCGGCCCTCGCCGGGACGGGGCGGGCTCACGCCAGGGCCGCCTGCTGCTCGCGCAGCGCCACGACGCCGGGACCGGTCAGCACACCCTGGCCGATCCACAGCTCGTCCACGCCGCCGTGCAACCAGTTGGTCGCACCCGCCGGCTGGTGGGAGCGGCCCACCACCAGCGGGCCGTCCGCCTGCCATGGCTGCCAGGCGGCGTTGAGCGAAACCTCGGCCGAGACCCGTCCGTCCACGTAGAGCCGCAGCTTGCGGGCGCCCGCGTCGAGGACCCCGGCGACGTGGTACCAGTTGCTCAGCAGTTGGTCGGGCGGCGCCGCGGCGAACGCCACCGTCGTGACCGTGCCGCTGTTCGCCGCGTCGCGGACCGAGAAGGTCCACTCGCCGGTGGTGCTGCCAGTGGCGCGGTAACCGAGATCGAAGCCGCTGTAGCCGGTGGCCGAGTCCTGGGACACGATGGTGCGGGTGCCGGATCGGTTTTCCAGGTGTACCCAGACCGCGACGCTGAACGAACCGTCCGTGCGCAGGCTGGGGGTGTCCTGCCAGACTGGCGCCTCGGCGGAGCCTGCGTTGCGCTGCGTGCGCGCGTACTCCTGAGTGGCCTCCTGGTAGTGCGGATCGCTGGGATCATCGATCCAGTGCGTGCCGTTGAGGTGCAGGCCCACTCCGCCGATGCCCAGTCCCACGTTGCTGCCGGCGGTCAGCGCGAAACGCCATGGTTTGGTGTTCTCCCATTCCTCGCAGAGGAAGGGCTCAGTGGTGTCCTCGTAGCAGGGCACCGTGCGCTCGAAGTCCCAACGGTTTGCGCGGGTCGCGCTGAACATCCCGGGCTCGGCGTACTCCTGGCCCGTCGCCGGGTCGGTGATGACCTGGCCGGTGAAGTCGTCGGCGACCACCACCCGGTTGAAGGCGGACACCTGGGCGATGGCGCCGGGCCAGCGGTTGCTGGTGCCCCCGCCCGCCGAGCTGCGCCCGACCGCGAACGCCCCACCCGCCGCCCACGGCGCCACCGTCCGGTCGACCTCCTGAGCCAGCGCGCCGTTGACGTAGAGCCGGATCTTGCCTGCGGTGCGGTCGTACACCCCGACCAGGTGCGTCCACCGACCCACGTCGGCGCTCGTGATGGCGCCGGCCGTGACTGCCGCCCGGGTGGTGCTGGACTGCGCCGCGGTGTCCTTCATCAGGAACGCCCAGCGCGGTGTCAGCGGGGAGCCCATGAGCCGGGTGCCCAGCGCGAAGCCGGCGGCGTCGGTGCCGGCCTGGCTGACGGCGTGCGCGTCTACCGTGCTGGGCAGCGCCGCCAGCCGCACCCAGGCGGAGACGCTGAAGGAGTTGGTGGTGTCCAGCACCGGTCCGGCGGTGGTCGCCTCCGCCGAGGCGCCGTTGAAGGTGGCCGTGCCGGCGCCAATCACCCGCACGTCCTCGCTCCAGGTCACGCCGGACGGGGTCAGCGGGGTGTCCCCGGCGAGGTCGGGGGAGCCGTCGGCGAGCGCGACGACGTCGGCTTCCCCGGGGGCGCGCTCGAGGCGCCACTGTCCGACCGGCGGTGATGGCCGCTGGACGACCAGACCGTCGTAGTTGCCGTGGCCCACGTTCAGCGTCGCGTCCACCGCCGCGGCGTGGAAAATGTTCACGCCGTATCTCGGCACGGTCACCGTGACGTCAACGGACTTGGGGCTGGCGCTGGGTGCGGCTACCTCCCACGTGCTGGCCGGTGACGTCCAGCCGTACCGGAACTTGGTCACATCCGTCGCGGTGGACTGGATGCGGAACACCGCCCGGGTGCCGGGTCCGCTCGGCGTCGCCAGCAGCGTCACCGTCACCGGCGGCACCGACGTGTCCGGGTGGAACTGGCACCAGCCGGACCACGGGCTGGTGATCAAGTATGGCGCCGGGTCGGTGGTCCGCACCCGGAAGGCGTACCTCTTCCCCGCCAGCACGCCGGTGAGGGCGGCGGTGGTGGCGCGCCCGTTGGCCGTCGCGGACACCTGCGCCGGCGCGGTCTTGCGCGGGGTCGACGCCGTGATCGCGCCGACCCCACCGGATGGCACCTCCACCCACTCGTACGTGCCCTTGAGCGTCTGCCCGGTGTCCGCGTCAGGGTAGACCGCGGAGAGCTTCGGGGAGAGCGTGCCCACCGGGATGCTGGCGGACGAGCAGGCGATGCCGCTCACCTGGAGCCCGGTCGGGGTGCCGGGCTTCGAGTCGTAGTCGACGATCAGTTTCGCGTCGGCGGGGAACCAGCGCTTCCACCGGTCCTGCGTGCTCTCCCCGGTGCCGGACGCGGCGCTGCATGCGCAGAAGCCCACCGTCACGGTCGCCCACTTGCTGTCCGCGCCGTTCTGCACCAGGCCGGTGACCGCGCTGCCGGTGAAATTGACAATCATGTCCGGGTAGATTTGCCCGCAGCCGCCGGCCTCGTTGGCGTGCGAGTACGCGGTGGAGCGCAGGGTGGACAGCCACATCCCCGACCACGACTCCTTCGGCGAGGTGCTGATCACCGGGGTGTTGTACATGTACGTCGGGGTGTCGCCGCAGGACCACGAGTGGTCGAGCTTCATCTGGACGTACGCCGACTGGATGTGCTTGCCGCCGAGGCTCACGCCGTTGGACGTGGTGGGGAACATAAAGTACGAGCGGTACAGCGCGCCGGTGTCCGGGTTGCGCCCCACCCGCGCCGCCGTGTAGTCGGTGTTGGTCTCGCCGTTGTTCGTGGCGTATGCCCACTTGTTCCGCGCCACCGACCAGGCCGGGTCGATGAAAACGGGGTACGCGGTGCCCGGGCCGGTCAGCAGTCCGACATCGGGGATCAGGTCGAGGCTTTGCGGGGTGACCTCCGTGCGCACTGCCGCCCGGGCGGCGAAGTCGCCGGGACGCGCGGACGTCGAGCCCAGGTCGTCGGGCTCGACCGGGCCCGGACCGAGGCGGGCGGCACCCTGGCCACGTTCGTCGGCGGTGCCCGGTGCCGAGTCCCACATGACCGGTCGGTCGGCAGTCGCCACCACCGTGCCCCCGGCCTGGGCCCGCAGCGTGCCGTCCGGCAGGCGGACGGCACGCGCGTCACCGCCGACGCCGAGGCTGATCCGCCGCAGCGCGCCCTGTCGGGCCGCCTGCGCGGTCTTCACGACGAGGACATGGGTGAAGCCGGTGCGGGTGGCGCGTAGCACGAGGTCGACCCCGGGCAGCACCTCCGGATACGTCGCGGCGTCCGCCTCCACCCGCGGGCTCCGCAGCGGCGTCGGCCAGGTCAGCGTGAATGTCCGCCCGGCCCGGCGGAGCGTGACCATCGGGCCGGTGCCGTCGCCGGAGAACCGCACGTCGGCGACCGACACCGCCGGCCGTAGCGTGCCGTCCGGCTGACGGACCAGAGCCAGATCCACGGCGGCCCAGCTGCCGTCCGGCTTTCGCGCCCGCTGCGGCACGACGGCTGACTCGAAGGTCAGCCGACCGTCGGGCTGCGCGTAGGCGGTGGCGTACTCGGTGCGGGCCGACCCGATCTCCACCCGCCGGCCGCACCGGACCGCCAGTTGGGCGGCCGAGGACTCCGTGGCGGCCTCCTCGGCGCACACCGACGCCGCGGCGACCGGCGTGGGCGCCGCGGCCACGGCGAAGCCGGCGCTCAGTGCGACGAGGGAGAGCAGCAGTCCGAGGGAACGCGGCCGTCGCGACATGGACGCCACCCCTTTCGGTGTCGGCGTCAAGCCGCCGGTGATCAAAGTCGGCAGGACTCTAGGGCGAATCGGGGGCCGGGGTCAACGGGCAGGTGTCGGCTCCGCGAAGAAGCTGCCCACGCAGCTGCTGATGTCGGGATTGGTGGCACAACCGGGGTTGTGGGTGCCGACACGGAGACCGGGGCTTCCGGTTCGGCGGAGCCGCGGCGGTCGGCACCGCCCTGCGCTGCGGCGCGCTCAGGCGCGGACGGCGCGGATGGCGCCGGCCCGGCGGGCCCGCTCCACCGCGGCCGGCAGGGCGGCCACCAGGCGGTGCACGTCGTCCACGGTGGACGTGTGCCCGAGGGTGAAGCGCAGCGAGGAGCGCGCCCGGCCGTCGTCGGCGCCCATCGCCAGCAGCACGTGCGACGGCTGCGCCACCCCGGCGGAGCAGGCGGAGCCGGTCGAGCACGCGATGCCCTGGGCGTCGAGCAGCAGCAGCAGCGCGTCGCCCTCACAGCCGGGGAAGGAGAAGTGCGCGTTGCCGGGCAGCCGGTCGATCGGGTCGCCGTTGTAGACCGCGTCCGGCACGGCGGCGCGCACCCGGTCGACCAGTTCGTCACGCAGCCGCCCGACGGTCGCGGCGTACGCCCGCTGTCCGGTCACCGCCGCCTCCACGGCGACCGCGAAGGCCACGACGCCCGGCACGTCGAGGGTGCCCGAGCGCACGTCGCGCTCCTGCCCCCCGCCGTGCAGCAGCGGGGTGCACGGCACGTCGCGGGCCAGCAGCAGTGCGCCGACGCCGACCGGACCGCCGAGCTTGTGCCCGGACACGGTGAGCGCGGCCACCCCGCTGGCCGCGAAGTCGACCGGCAGCTGGCCCACCGCCTGCACCGCGTCGGTGTGCACCGGCAGCCCGGCCGCCGCGGCCCGCGCCGCCAGCTGCGGCACGGGCTGCACGGTGCCCACCTCGTTGTTGGCCCACATCGCCGTGATCAGGGCGATCTCGTCGGCGTGGGCGTCCAGCGCGGCGCCCAGCGCGTCGGCGCGCAGCCGGCCCAGGTGGTCGACCGGCAGCCAGGTCACCCGGGCCCCCTCGTGCCGGGCCAGCCACTCGACGGCGTCCAGCACGGCGTGGTGCTCGACCGCGCTGGCCACCAGCCGGGTGCGGCCCGCCTCGGCAGCCCGGCGGGCCCAGAAGATGCCCTTCACGGCGAGGTTGTCGCTCTCCGTGCCGCCGCCGGTGAACACCACCTCGGACGGTCGGGCGCCCAGCGCCGCGGCCACCCGCTCGCGGGACTCCTCCACGAGCCGGCGGGCCCGCCGGCCGGCGGCGTGCAGGGCGGAGGCGTTGCCGACCTCGCGTGCGGTCTCCAGGTAGGCGCGCAGCGCCTCCTCGCGCATGGGCGTGGTGGCCGCGTGATCCAGGTATGCCATCGATGTCAGCCTAATCTCCCGACCGGGCGACCAGTGGTGGTCGCCCGGTCGGGGGACGGTGGTGACGGTCAGGGGACGGTGCGCGCCCGGTCGCGCGGACCCGGTGGGGTGGCCGAAGCCGGCCCGTGGCGGCGGCGGCAGCCGGTCGCGCCGGCGGGGCCGCGCCTCACTTCCGCTTGCGGATCTCCTCGATCGCCTGGGGGACCACCTTGAACAGGTCGCCGACCACCCCGAGGTCGGCCATTTCGAAGATCGGGGACTCACCGTCCTTGTTGACCGCCACGATGGTCTTGGAGGTCTGCATGCCGGCCCGGTGCTGGATCGCACCGGAGATGCCCAGCGCCACGTACAGCTGCGGGGACACGGTCTTGCCGGTCTGCCCGACCTGGAACTGGTGCGGGTAGAAGCCCGAGTCCACGGCCGCCCGGGACGCGCCCACCGCACCGCCGAGCAGGTCGGCCAGCTCCTCCACCAGCGCGAAGTTCTCCGCGTTGCCGATCCCACGGCCGCCGGAGACCACCACGGACGCCTCGGTCAGCTCCGGCCGGGCGCCCTTCTGCTCGGCCACCCGGTCCACCACCCGGGCCAGCTTGTCGGTCTCGGACACGCTGACCTCGATGCTCTCCACCTGGGGCGTTGCGGGGGCCGGCGTCGGGCTCACCGAGTTGGGCCGCAGCGTGACCAGCGGCAGGCCGCGGGTCACCCGGGAGGTGACGATGGTGGAGCCGGCGAAGGTGAGCTGGGTCGCCGTGCCGTCGGCGGCGACGTCGACCACGTCGGTGAGCAGGCCGTTGTCCAGCTTGACGGCGAGCCGCCCGGCGATCTCCTTGCCCTCCTGGGTCGCGGCCAGCAGCACGGCGGCCGGCTGCACCCGGCGGATCAACTGCGCGAGCACGGTGGCCTTCGGGGCGACCAGGTAGCCGTCGATCTCCTCGCTCTCGGCCGCGTAGATCTTGGCAGCGCCGTACTCCCCCAGCCGCTCGGCCAGCGCCGCGGCGGCGCCGGGGCCGCCGAGCACCACCGCGCTCGGCTCGCCGAGGTTGCGGGCGAGGGTGAGCAGCTCACAGGTGACCTTCTTGACGCCGAACGCCGCGGTGGCCTCGACGACGACCAGAATCTCCGACATCTTCCCGCCCTGTCAGACGAACTTCTCGGTGGCCAGGAACTCGACGAGCCGGACGCCGCCGTCGCCCTCGTCGGTGATCTTGGTGCCCCCGGAGCGCGGGGGCCGCTGGCGGTGCTCCAGCACGGTGCTCGTCGCCCCGTCGAAGCCCACCTCGGACGCCGGCACCCCGAGGTCGGCGAGCGAGAGCGTCTGGACCGGCTTCTTCTTCGCCGCCATGATGCCCTTGAGCGACGGGTAGCGCGGCTCGTTGATGGTGTCCCACACCGAGACGACCGCCGGGGTGGCCGCGGTGACCACCTCGTAGCCCTCCTCGGTCTGCCGCTCGACGGTCAGCGTGCCGCCGTCGACGGTGAGCTTGCGGGCGCCGGTCAGGGCCGCGATCCCCAGCCGCTCGGCCAGCATGTGCGGCATCACCTGCACCCGGCCGTCGGTGGACTCGGCGCCGGCGAGGATCAGGTCGGGCTCCAGGGTACGCAGCGCGGCGGCGAGCACCGTGGAGGTGGCCACCGCGCAGGAGCCGCGGAGGGCGTCGTCGAGCACGTGCACGGCCTTGTCCGGGCCGAGGGACAGGGCCTTGCGGATCGAGTCGGCGGCGCGCTGCGGACCCATGGTCAGGATGGTCACCTCGCCGCCGTGCGCCTCCTTGATCTTCAGCGCCTCCTCGATGGCGTACTCGTCCATCTCGTTGATGACGTTGTTGGCCGACTCGCGGTCGACGGTGTTGTCGTCAGTGCGCAGGTGCCGCTCCGCGCCGGAGTCGGGGACCTGCTTGACGAGTACGACGATGTTCATCGCGCTCGACGACCCTCCTGCCAGGTTAACGAACGTTCATGTGTGAGGTTCCAGGGTGGCCCACGCCGCAGGCTACCCGCCAGTAACCAGGCGGGGTGGCGGGTGCCGAGTGACACGATTCACCCCCGTGCCCCGGGGCCGCGCACCGGGGTGGCGGACGCGCCTCACGGCGTGAGGACGTACGGGGTGGTCGTGGTGACCTCGACGAACCCCAGCCGCTCCAGGATCGGCCGGCTGTCCGCCGAGGCGTCCACCTGCAGCAGCTGGTAGCCGCGGACGTCGGCCAGCCGCGCCCGGTGGACAACCAGCGCGCGGTAGATGCCGCGCCGCCGCCAGGCCGGCAGGGTGGACCCGCCCCACAGCGTGGCGAAGCCGGTGCCCTTCACGTAACGCACCCAGCCGGCGCTGACCACCTGCCCGTCGACCTCGGCGGTCACCACCGTCAGGGCGGCCGGGTCCGTCGCCAGCTCCCGCTCCAGGCCGTCGGCCAGCCACCCGCCGGGCTCTCCCCAGACGGCCTGCTTCAGGTCGGCGATGCGGTCCAGGTCGGCCCGCGCGCTCACCTCGCGCAGGCGCACCTGCGCCGGCAGCACCGGCAGCGCCGCCGCCAGCGGGGCCACCGCGCCGACCATGACCGTCTCCGGCGCCTGCGGCCGGAAGCCCGCGGCGACCAGCCGGTCGGCGAGGTCGGCCGGCGCGTCGTGACCGTGCAGCTTCCACTCCACCGGCTCGCCGCGGGCCAGGAAGAGCTCCCGCTGGCGCGCGATCAACGCGTCCAGCTCGGCCCCGCGGAGCCCGGCGAGGTCGGCGTAGGTGAGGAAGCCGCCGCCGTCCAGGCCGAACACCCGCAGCAGCGGACCGTCCCGCTCCACGGTCACGCCCTCGGGCAGCGGGTCCGGCAGCGCGGTCCGCAGG
>DATMJT010000164.1:0-4895 GCA_035553735.1 Pilimelia sp. | reverse complement strand
ATGATCGTCACCACGTACCTGACCAGCCGCCAGATGATTCTCAAGACCGGGTGGGCCCGCTCACCGGACCGGGAACCAGCGGACCGCATCCCGGTCCCGCCGAGCAAACGGAGATGAATCGTGACCGACACCAGCATGCCGCGCGCCGACGAAGCCGAGGAGCCGACCCCGGGCGCCGCCACCGCGCCGGGTCCGGAGGAGCCGGTGGCCGCCCCCGACACGGGCGCCGAGGCCCGGGGCGCCGGCCTCGACGGTGCGGAGGAGGACGACGCCGACGAGCCGGACGAGGACGACGAGGCGGAGGAGGCAGGCCGGTCCACGAGCGCGCCGACCGACGCCGAGCTGTTCCAGCAGAGTGAGATCGCCGCCGACTACGTCGAGGGCCTGCTGGACATCCTCGACATGGACGGCGACATCGACGAGCTGGTGTCCGCTGGTCGTCCGGTGGTGGAGGTCGTCGGCGGCCGGCTGCAGAGCCTGGTCGGCCAGCGGGGCGCCACGCTGGAGGCGCTGCAGGAGCTGGCCCGGCTGGCGGTGTTCCGGCAGACCGGCGTGCCCAGTCGGCTGCTGCTGGACGTGGGCGGGTACCGGGCGGCGCGGCGCAAGGAGCTGGCGGCCGTCGCGCGCAACGCGGTGGAGAAGGTCAAGCAGTACGGCGAACAGGTCCGCCTGGAGCCGATGTCCGCGTTCGAGCGCAAGTGCGTGCACGACGTGGTCAACGCCATGCCCGGCGTGGAGAGCGAATCGGAGGGCGTCGAGCCCAACCGGCGGATCGTCGTCCGGCCGGCGGACTGACCGCGGCCATGGGTACGGCCCATGCCGGCGGCCCGGACGGCGTCGCGCCGTCCGGGCCGCCGGCGTCTGGTCACCCGCCGGACGCGCCGCCGCTGGGTCTGGAGCCCGTGGGGCCGCAGGAGGTGGCCGCGGCCCGGGCGCTGTTCGGCGACCGCCTGCCGCTGGCCCGCCGGTACGCGCGGATGCTGCTCACCGACGGGGTGCTGCGCGGCCTGATCGGTCCCCGGGAAGGCCCCCGGCTGTGGGCGCGGCACCTGCTGAACTGCGCGGCCGTGGCCGAACTGGTCCCGACCGGGGCTTTCGTGATTGATGTCGGTTCCGGGGCTGGTTTGCCCGGTATCGTGCTGGCAGTGGCCCGGCCAGATCTGCGCATCACGCTGGTCGAGCCGCTGGCACGACGGACCGCCTTCCTGGCGGAAGCGGTGGCGACGCTCGACCTGGCGGGGGCTGTGACGGTGCACCGCGCCCGGGCCGAGGAGTGCGTGGGCGAGCTGAGGCCGGCGGACGTCGTCACCGCTCGGGCGGTCGCGCCACTCGACCGGCTTGCGGGCTGGTGCCTACCCCTCGCCGCGATCGGCGGCCGGCTGCTGGCGCTCAAGGGCGCGAACGCCGGCGACGAGATCGCGGCGCACCGGGTCGAGGTCGGTCGGCTGGGCGGTGCCGCGCCGGTCGTCCGGCTGGCTGGGATCGGCGTGGCCGACCCGCCGACGACCGTCGTGGAGATCGTCCGGGAGCGTCATGTCGCGCCGACACGGTCGAGGTCGTCGCAGGAGGCGGCCCGCTCGGGCCGCCGCTCCACATCGGACGGGGGCTCCGGGCGCGGGAGAGCGCGGAGGGGCTGATGGTCGGACAGGGCGGGCGCGGCGGCGCCACCTCCCCTCCACGGTCCGGCGACACCACGAGCACGGCGTACGCGCAGGGCGGCGCAGCCATCGGCTGGCCGGCAGCGGAGCGGACGCGGTGTGGTGGGTCGCTGGGCCTTGTGGGGGGCTTTCTGGTTTTTGTCTATTCGTCGGATCGCCCGACGGGGCTGGGTACCCACGCCAGGCGTGGCCTGATCCGGCCGTCCGCCGTAGGCTGGCCGCGCGTCGATAGGGTGGGCCGCGGGGCGAGGGGCCGCGGTCCCGCGCGACCGTGGCGGCTCCCGGCGGCACAGCCGTTGACCGGGGGCACGCCCCCCGCGGCCGACGCAACCGACCCATCCGCAGCGGACAGGGATGACACGGTGCACGAGACAGGCAGATACCACGACGACGGGCCGAGCCGTCCCGCTGTTTCACGTGAAACCGGCGCCACCGGCGGGACCGCCGGCCCGGGCGGACCCCGGGCCGGCGGTGGGTACCGCGCCGCGCTGGGTCCGGACCAGGCCGTGCCGGTGCCCCGCCCGGCGCGGCCCGAACGGGGGTGGACCGGCCACCCCGGGGCCGCGCCGTACGGCGCCTTCACTCCCCACCCCGCTGCCGTCCCGCCGGCCGCCGGACCGCCCGCGACCGGCGTCGGTCACGGGGTGCCCGGCGAGCCGCGAACCACAGGGGACCCGGCCGCCCCGGCCGCCCCGGCCGACCGGCGCACCGCACCGGCACCCCGGCCCGCGGCTCCCGCGGTCGGGCCCGCCTCCGCGGAGCCGGGTCCCGGGGCGCCGGCGCCCGGCCGCGCCGGCACCCCGATGGCACCCAACCGGCCCGACACGCCAGCGCCCGGCACCTCCGGCTACCCGGAAGTTCCACCGGACGGCGCGTACGTTGCTCGGGAAACCCCGTCGCGCGAAGAGGATGATCCGCCGTTGGCTATGGAGGCTATGCGCGCCGTACAGATCCTGAACCCGAGCGGCGAGGTGTCGATGCCGCGTCCGGCCCAGTCCAGGATCATGTGTGTCGCCAACCAGAAGGGTGGCGTGGGCAAGACCACCACCACCGTCAATCTCGCGGTGGCCCTCGCCCTGCACGGCAACCGGGTCCTCGTCATCGACCTCGATCCCCAGGGCAACGCCTCGACGGGCCTGAACGTCCCGCACCATGCGGGGGTTCCAGACGTGTACGACTGCCTCATCGACAACGTGCCGCTGGCCGAGATCGCCCAGCAGGTGGAGGGGATCCCCAACCTGTTCTGCGTACCCGCCACCATCGACCTCGCCGGGGCGGAGATCGAGCTGGTCTCCGTGGTCGCCCGCGAGTCCCGACTCAGCCGGGCGATCGCCGCGCACCCCGAGCGGTTCGACTACGTCTTCATCGACTGCCCGCCGTCGCTGGGCCTGCTCACGGTCAACGCGTTGGTGGCCGCCCAGGAGGTGCTCATCCCGATCCAGTGCGAGTACTACGCGCTGGAGGGACTCAACCAGCTGATCAACAACATCAATCTGGTGAAGGCCCACCTGAACCCGACGCTGGACGTGTCCACCATTCTGCTGACCATGTACGACCGGCGCACCCGCCTGGCCGACGCGGTGGAGCAGGACGTGCGGAACCACTTCGGCGACAAGGTTCTCCAGGCCGTCATTCCGCGTAATGTCCGGGTGTCGGAGGCTCCCAGCTACGGGCAGTCCGTCATGACCTACGATCCCGGATCGCGAGGGGCCACCAGCTACTTCGAGGCGGCTCTGGAGATCGCCCTGCGGGGCGCGAAGCAGGGCTCGGGCCACCATGCCTGAGCCGGGTGGGGTCGGCGTGATCCGCTGGATGCGGGCAGGGGCAGGAGGCGTGCGATGAAGAACCGTCCACGGGGCGGTCTGGGACGGGGACTGGGCGCGCTGATCCCCACCGGCCCGAGCAGCGGCGCGGTCGCCACGGTCGATGCCCCGCCGGGCCGGTCCGAGGGCGTGGGCGTGCCCGCTCAGCCGGGCCCGGCCACGGTTGCGGCCGCACCGACCGGCGAGGGAAGCCCCGCCGCGGACGGCGGCGTACCCGCCGCCGCGCCGCCAGGGGCGCCGGACGCCGTCCCGGGCGGCGGGACCGTCGGGGGCCCGGACGGCGCGGCCGCGCCGTCGGCCGCGCCGGACCCCTCGGCCGAACTGGCCCCCGTGCCAGGCGCACGCTTCGCCGAGCTGCCACTCGACGCCATCGTGCCCAATCCCAAGCAGCCGCGGCAGGTCTTCGACGACGAGGCGCTCGAGGAGCTCAAGACCTCCATCCAGGAGGTGGGCTTCCTACAGCCCATCGTCGTACGGCCGGCGGGTCCGGAGACCTACGAGCTCATCATGGGCGAGCGGCGGTGGCGGGCCGCCAAGGCGGTGGGCCGCGACACCATCCCGGCGATCGTGCGCGACACCCGGGACGACGCCATGCTCCGGGACGCGCTGCTGGAGAACATCCACCGGGCCAACCTGAACCCGCTGGAGGAGGCCGCCGCCTACCAGCAACTGCTCGACGAGTTCGGGGTGACCCACGAGGAGCTCGCCCGGCGGATCGGCCGGAGCCGCCCGCAGATCTCCAACACCATCCGCCTGCTCAACCTCCCGGCTCAGGTGCAGCGACGGGTGGCCGCCGGGGTGCTGTCCGCCGGTCACGCCCGGGCGCTGCTGGGCCTGGAGGACGCCGAGGCCCAGGAGGCGTTGGCGCTGCGCATCGTCGCCGAAGGACTCTCCGTGCGGGCCACGGAGGAGCTGGTGGCGCTTGCCGTCGCCGAGGGCCCGGCCGCCAAGCCGGCGACCAAGCGACGGGCCAAGCCGCACTCCCCCGCGCTCAGCGAACTGGCCGACCGCCTGTCGGACCGCTTCGACACCCGGGTGAAGGTCGACATCGGCCGCAGCAAGGGGAAGATCACTATCGAGTTCGCCACCGTCGACGACCTGGAGCGGATCGTGGGAATCATCGGTGTGGAGGGGCGCGCCCCGCGCGACTGACCGACGTCCCGCTCCTGCGGCCGCCGCCCACCGGGTGGCGGCCGCAGGCGTTTCACGTGAAACGCCTGCGCGCCCCGGCTATCCGCCCGGCAGCCACGGGCGGCGCGACCGGACCGCGGCCGCGGGCGCGGTTTCACGTGAAACCGCAGGCGCGGCCGGACGTGCACCGTCGGGCGGCCCCCCGCCCGATCGCGTGCCGGGTGCCCATGACGCTCTCAGGCCGTCACCCCGGATTCGCGGGGCCCGGGGCGGGCATCCCCTG
>DATMJT010000163.1:0-4356 GCA_035553735.1 Pilimelia sp. | reverse complement strand
GCCGTCCAGTTCGCCGTGGTCCTGCTCGCGTGCTGGCTCGCCGCCGCCCTGCTGACCCGCGCGCGCTGGACGGCGGTCAGCACGGCGGATCAGCGCCCCCGGTCGGCGGCACGGCCGACGTCGGCGGCGTCGGGCGCCGGGGTTGCCGCGCTGCCGCGGCGCCCGGCCGCGCGGCGTCGGGCGCCGCGGTCGGCCGCGCTGCCTCGGCGTCCGGCTCGGCCAGCGCCGCGCGCAGCACCTCCGCCTCGCTGCCCGTCACGGAGCGGGCGAACCGGACCAGCGCCGCGTCCCGGGACCCGGTCAGGTCGAGCGCGTCCAGCATGAGGCGGGCGATGTGCGCCTCCCGGCTGGCCGCCGGGCGGTAGCGCCAGGCCCGCCCGACCCGCTCCCGGTCCACCATGCCCTTTCCGGCGAGCCGGTCCAGCACGGTCATTACCGTCGTGTAGGCCAGCGGGCGCCCGTCGAGCGCGTCGGCGACCTCCCGTACCGTCGCGGGGCCACCCCGGTCCCACAGCACGTCCATGACCGCCCGTTCGAGGTCACCCAGCCGTGTCACGCGGCGAGCGTACCGGGGCGGCGCGGGCGGCCGCCGACGCCGTGCGCGGTCGCACCGCCGCCGGGGGCGCTTCGCGCGCGGCCGGCGAACCGGCGGCGGTAGGTTGCAGGCGTGGACGTCCTCGTCGTGCGGCACCCGCTCGCCCAGGCCCGGCTCACCGTGATGCGCGACGCGCGTACCGACAGCGCCGCCTTCCGGGCGGCCCTGCACGAGCTCACCACCATGCTGGTGTACGAGGCCACCCGGCAGCTGCGGGTGGAGCCGCGGGCGGTGGAGACGCCCGTGGCCCCCGGCGAGGGGGTGCGGGTGGCCGACCCGCCCCTGTTGGTGCCGGTGCTGCGGGCCGGGCTGGGCATGGCCGACGCCGCTCTCGCGCTGCTGCCGGAGTCCCGCATGGGCTTTGTGGGGCTGGCCCGCGACGAGGCCACCTTCGCCCCGCGCGTCTACCTGGAGTCGCTGCCGGAGGACCTGGCCGGGCACCCGGTGATGGTGCTGGATCCGATGCTGGCCACCGGTGGGTCGCTGGAGCACTGCTGCCGGCTGCTCGCCGACCGGGGATGCCGGGACATCACGGTGCTGTGCGCGCTGGCCGCGCCCGAGGGCATCGACCGGCTGGCCGGGGCTGGCCTGCCGGTGCGCCTGGTGACGGCCGCGGTCGACGCGCGCCTCGACGCGCGCCGGTTCATCGTGCCGGGACTGGGCGACGCGGGGGACCGTCAGTTCGGCGGGATGCCGCGGTTCTGAGCCGCCGCCGGTCGTGGGCCGCCGCACCGCCGGGTCGCCGGGGCGCGCGGTGCCGCCGGACCAGCCGCGCGCAATTCGCTCGGCCCGCGTACCGTATCGGGCCATGACCCCCCTCGCCCTGGCCGAGGAGCTGCTGCTCCTGGCCTACGACGACCAGACCGGAAAGGCGACCGGCTCCCGGATCGGCCTGGACCTGGGCATGGCCGCCGCGGTCCTGGTGGAGCTCGCACTGGCCGGACGGATCGCCCTCGACGGCGGCGTGATTGCGGTGGTGGACGACACGCCGACCGGCGAGCCCATCGCCGATGCGGCGCTGGCCAAGCTCGCCGGTGACACGCCGCACAGCCCGGCGTCCTGGGTGCAGCGCCTGCGGCACGGCCTGCGCGACCGGGTGCTCGCCGACCTCGTCGCCCGCGGCGTGGTGCGCGACGTGGACGAGACCCCGCTGGACCACATCCACGTGCACCGGTACCCGGCCCTGGACCCGTCGGTGGAGCGGGAGATCCGCGCCCGGCTCGCCGACGCGCTGACGGGCCGGTCGGTGCCCGACGAGCGGACGGCCGCGCTGGCCACCCTGCTGGGGGTGGCCAGGATGGCCCCGGCGCTGCACCTGGCGCCGGAGGAGGAGCGGGCGGCCCGGCTGCGGCTGGCCGAGATCGCCGAGCGGGCCGGATTCTCCGGGACCGTAAGCCTCGAGGTTTCCACGGTGCGCCCCTCGGTGGCGATTGTGGTAGCGGCTCTGGCCCAGGCGATCCAGGCCGCCCTGGGCCGCGCCTGACCTCATCTTCCACCGATCAGGGCGCGGTACGCCGCCTCCGGGCCCCGTCCTGTGCGAGCGCCCGTGACCGGGGACCCGGCGCACGGCGGGGGCTACCAGATGCCCAGGGCCGCGGTGGCCTCCGTGCGCAGCGCGTGGAGGGCGGCCGCGGCGCGGTCCCGCGCCGCGGCCACGTCGGCGTCGGGGACCGGCTCCACCACCTCCAGGTACGCCTTGAGCTTCGGCTCGGTGCCGGACGGGCGCACCACCACCCGGACGCCGGCCGCGCGCAGGATCACCACGTCGGCCTCCGGCAGCAGATCCTCGACCGCCGTCACCGGCTCGTCCAGCAGCGTGCGCGGCGGCCGCGCGCGCAGGAGCGCCATCGCCGCGTCGATCTCGCCCAGCTCGTCCACCCGCACGGCGACCTGGTCGGTGGCGTGCACGCCGAACTCGGCGGCCAGCTCGTCCAGCCGGTCGGTCAGCGTGCGGCGCGCGGCTTTCAGCTCGGCGGCCAGCTCGGCCACCAGCAGTGCGGCGGTGATGCCGTCCTTGTCGCGCACCAGCGCGGGCGCCACGCAGTAGCCCAGCGCCTCCTCGTAGGCGTAGGCCAGGTCCGTCCCCGCGGCGCGCACCAGCCACTTGAAACCGGTGAGGGTCTGGGCGTACGGGACCCCCCGCGCGGCGCACAGCGTGCCCAGCAGGCCGGACGAGACGATGGTCGTGACGTAGTGGCCGCGTACCCCGCGGCGCATCAGGTGGTCGGCCAGCAGCACGCCGACCTCGTCCCCGCGCAGCATCCGCCAGCCGCGCCGCCCGCCCGGTACGGCCACGGCGCAGCGGTCGGCGTCCGGGTCGTGCGCCAGCACCAGGTCCGCACCGGTGCGCCCGGCCAGCGCCAGCGCCCGGTCCAACGCGCCGCGTTCCTCGGGGTTGGGGAAGGCCACCGTGGGGAAGTCCGGATGCGGCTCCGCCTGCTCGGGCACCGTGACCGGCTCCGCGAACCCCGCCGCGGCGAACGCGGCCCGGCAGGTGGCCGCGCCGACCCCGTGCAGGGGCGTGTAGACGACGGCCAGGTCACGCGCCGCCCCGGCGCCGACCACGGCGGCCGCGTGCTCCACGTAGGACTCGACCAGCCGCTCCTCGAGCACCTCGCCGGGCCCGCCCAGCGGCACCGCGGTCGCGGGGCCGACCTCCCGGATGGCACGTTCGATCGCGGCGTCGTCCGGCGCGGCCAGCTGGGCCCCGGCGCCGGCCGTCCCGCCCAGGGCCGCGCCGAGGTACACCTTGTAGCCGTTGTCCGCCGGCGGGTTGTGGCTGGCAGTCACCATCACCCCCGCCGCGGCGTCCAGCGCCCGCACGGCGTACGCGAGCACGGGGGTCGGCAGGGCCCGGGGCAGCAGCACCGCGCGCCGGCCGGCGCCGGTGACCACCCGGGCGGTGCGCTCGGCGAAGTCGCGGGAGCGGTGCCGGGCGTCGTACCCGACCACCACCGGGCCGTCGGCCGACCGGGCGGCGAGCCAGGCCGCCAGGCCGGCGGCGGCGTGGGTGACCACCGTCAGGTTCATGCCGTTGGGGCCGGCGCGCAGCCGCCCCCGCAGGCCGGCGGTGCCGAAGGTCAGCGGCCCGGCGAAGCGGTCCGCCACCTCGGCGGCGGTCTCCGGCAGCCGGTCGATCAGCGCGCGTAGTTCGTCCCGGGTGGACGGATCGGGGTCGTCGGCCAGCCACCGGCGGGCGCGGTCGCGCAGGGCGTCGAGATCGGCGGGGCGGGGAGCTGGGTGCGGGCGCGTCGCCACCATGCGCTGTTGATAGCACGACGGACCGGCCGGGGCGAGGCGTTCACCCGATCAGCCCGCGGCGGTCAGCGCGAACGACCGCACCATCTCCTCGAAGATGCCCCTGCTCTCGGCGAACCGGTGTTCCGGGGTGGTGAGGTAGAACGAGTAGGCGCGGCCGTTGCTGACCACCGCGCGCCACACGCCGTGCCGCATCTTCTCCCCCGCGCCGCAGGTGTACTCCAGCTCCGCGGCTGGCCGGTCGACCAGCGTCACGCCGGTGCGCAGCTGCACCCGGGCGTACGGCTTGGCGCAGGTCTTGGCCCGGCGCAGGCCGCTCTCGGCGATCTCCATGAAGCGGGTGGACTCGGCCCGGGACGGCTCGCTGAGGATCCGCACCCGGCGGCCCGGGTCCTGCGGGTCGGTGAAGTCGACGTAGACGCCGCCGACGGCCTTGCGCCAGCCGCGCGGGACGTTGACCGTCACCCCGCGGTCGGTGAATCGCTGGGTGGGGAAGTCCGGCC
>DATMJT010000162.1:0-5955 GCA_035553735.1 Pilimelia sp. | reverse complement strand
GGCGCGGCCGCCGGGCCCGGCCGGGCGCAGCGCACCGGAGCGGACGACGCCCGGCGCCAGCAGTGGCAGCTCGCCGCCCTGGGCGCCGACGCCGCGTGGCGGCACGCCACCGGGCGCGGGGTCACCGTGGCGATCCTGGACTCCGGGGTGGACGCCGGCCATCCCGACCTGGTGGGGCAGGTCCTGCCGGGGCTTGACCTGGTCGGCGCCGGGGACGGCAGGACGGACCCGGTGGGCCACGGCACCACCGTGGCCGGGCTGATCGCCGGCCGGCGCGACGACGCCCGGGGGGTCGTCGGGCTCGCCCCGGATGCCAAGATCCTGCCGGTCCGGGTGCTGGACGCCGACAACCGCTACCGGGACGCGGCGGTCGTGGCCCGCGGCGTGCGCTGGGCGGTCGACCGGGGCGCGACGGTGCTGAACCTCTCGCTCGGCGGCGCCGCGGACAGCGAGGTGCTGGCGGAGGCGCTCGACTACGCGTTCGCCCACGACGTGGTGGTGATCGCGTGCACCGGCAACGTGCATCCGGGCAGCGCGCCCGCGGTGTGGTACCCGGCCCGTGAACCCGGCGTGGTCGCCGTCGCGGGCCTGGACCGCACCGGCGCCGACCGGCTCTGGCGCGGCTCCAACACCGGACCCCAGACGGTGCTCAGCGCCCCGGCGACGGGACTGGTCGGGGCCCGGCCCGGCGGGTATTGGCGGGTGCAGGGCACCAGCTTCGCCGCACCGCTGGTCACCGCCTCCGCGGCGCTGGTCCGGTCCCGCTGGCCCGGGATGTCGGCCGGCAACGTCGTGCACCGCCTGCTGAGCACCGCGCGCGACCTGGGCCCGCCGGGGCGCGACCCGACCTACGGGTTCGGCGCGGTGGACCCGGCGGCGGCGCTGACCGCCGACGTGCCGCCGGTCGCCGGCAACCCGCTGGACACCGCCCCGCCGCCCGGCGTGACGGGGTTCGGCCCGGCCGCCGGCGCGGCCGAGGAGGCGGCGCCCCGACGGCACGGCCGCTCCCCGGTCGGCGGAGCGGAGCCCGCCGCCGGCGCGGGGGCGCAACCCTCGGCCCCACCCGCGGCCGCGCCGCCGGCACCGGCCGACCGGTGGTCGCTGGTCGTCGGCGTGCTGCTGTTCCTGGCGCTGCTGGGCACCGGCGCGGTGGTCACCCGACGGATCGACCGCCGCGGGGGTTGACCCCGCAGCGGCGGGCCGCCGCTCAGGCGCAGCCGCCGGTGCCCACGCTCTCCGCGCGACGACGGCCCTCCGCCGCGACCGTGGACGCCTCGTCCGCGGTGACCGCGAACCCCGTGTTCGGGTCGTCGGCCGCCGCCGCGAAGATCACGCCGAGCACCTGGCCGGTGGAGGTCACCAGCGGGCCGCCCGAGTTGCCGCTGCGCACCAGGGCCCGGATGGTGTACACCTCCCGGGTCACGTCGGCGGAGTTGTAGATGTTCGGTCCGGTGATCGGGCCGACGTCCCGGATCCGGGCGGACTGGGCGTTGTACGGGCCGTCCAGCGGGTAGCCGAGCACGATCGCGTCGGCGCCGCTGGCCGCCTTCTGCGGGGCGAAGGTCATCACGGGGCCCTGCAGCTCCGGCACCCGCAGCACCGCCAGGTCGCGTCCGGGGTCGTAGAGCACCACGGTGGCGTCGTAGCGGTCGCCGTCGACCTCCACCGTCAGCGCGTCCGTGCCGGCCACCACGTGGGCGTTGGTCATCACCCGCTCCGGGGCGTAGATGAAGCCGGAGCCCTCGATGCGGCGCGCGCAGCTGGGCGCGCTGCCGAGGACCTTCACGACCGACCGGCGGCCGTTCACCACCGCCTGGGAGCGCGCCAGCGCCGGGTCGGGCGCGGGCACGTCCCGCACCCGGGTGGGCTGCAGGCCGCTGAACACGTTCGGGAAGCCGCGGGTGTCGACGGTGCGGCGCAGCCGGTCCGACAGCGCCTGCGCCTGCTCCGGCATCATCGAGTCGACCGCGCCCAGCACCACGCTGCTGCGCACCGACTTGGCCAGCCAGGGCAGCGAGGACACCCCGAGCGGCACGGCGACGAGCCAGGTCACCAGCAGCACCGCGAGCAGCGACACCACCGCCCCGCCGATGTCGTCGGCCACCTGCACGGCCCGGTGCCGGATGGCGTGCCGCAGCCGCGTGCCCAGCCAGCCCGCCAACGCCTGCCCCAGCACCGCCAGGCCGAACACCGCCAGCAACGAGACCACGACCCGCAGGCCGGACGCGGTGAACTGGTCGGCCAGCAGCGGGCCGATCTGCAGGCCGATGAGCGCCCCGCTGAAGAAGCCGGCGAAGGACAGGATGCCGACGACGAAGCCCTGCCGGTAGCCGCTGACGGCGAACACCACGATGAGCACCATCAGTACGACGTCAACCGGGGACACCTGTTCAGGGTACGGTCGGTGGACCAGCGCCGCGCAGACCCGCGCCGGGTGGCAGGTCGACGACCCGGTCGGCGCGCCACGGCCGGGCCCAGCCGCCCATCTCCAACAGCGCCGCCAGCACACCCGCGGTGAATCCCCACACCACCATGCCCCGGACCTGGAAGGCCGGGCCGACCCAGCCGCTGGGGTGGCGTACCCGCAGGCGGTTCGCCGGGTCCGCCAGCTCCGCCACCGGCAGCCGCACGACGTGGGCCACCTCCTGTGGCTGCTGCGGCGACACCTCGTGTGGCCGGTGCCACCAGGCCAGCACCGGCGTCACGACGAACGCGCTCACCGGGATCCACAGCCGGGGCAGCTCGGCGAGCACCGTGACGCTGGTCGGGTCCAGGCCCACCTCCTCGGCGGCCTCGCGCAGTGCCGTGTGGGCCGGACCGGCGTCGTCGGCGTCGACCGCACCGCCGGGGAACGCCGGCTGCCCGGCGTGGGTGCGCAGGGTGGCGGCGCGCTGCAGGATCAGCACGTCCGGCTCGCCGGGGGCGTGCTCGCCGAGCAGTACCAGCACCGCACTCTCCCGCCCGCCCCGCGACGGAGTGGGCACCGTGGTGAAGTCCCGGGTACGGGCACCGGCCACGCGGCTCAGCAGCGGCTCCCACCAGTCCGGCAGCTCCCGCGACTGCACGGTCACCCAGTCCCCTCGCGCAGCACGATCCCCCTCGCTCAGCACGATCCCTCCCTCACGGCCCGGCGAGGTGCCGGCGGGCCAGTGCCGCCAGGCCGTCGTCGTCCAGTGCCGGGCCGGTGTGCACGTGCCGGACCCGGCCGGCGGCGTCCAGGAACAGGGTGATGGGCAGGACGCCGCCGAGGCCGCGGCGCACCTCGCCGCCCCGGTCCACCAGCGCGGGGAACCGCACGCCGAGATCCTCCGCCAGGGCGCCCGCGGCGCGCCGGGTGTCCTCGGTGATCACGCCGACGACGTGCACCCGGCCGGCGGCGCGGTCCGCGTACCGCTGGAACGCCGGCAGCTCCGCCCGGCACGGCGCGCACCAGGACGCCCAGAGGTTGACCACGGCCGGTCCGCGCAGGTCGGCCAGGCGCAGCTGCGCGCCGTCGGCGAAGCACGGCAGCCGGGCCGCGAGGGCGGCCGCGACCGCCTCGGCCGCCGGGGTCGCGCCCGCCGCGGGCCCGGTGGTCGCCGCAGTCGCGCCCGCCGCGGGCCCGGTGGCCGCCGGCGCCGGCGGCCCGGTGGCGCCCGCACCGCCGGCGGCCGGCGGGGTGGCCGCCCGCCCCGGCGCGGCGGTCAGCGCGGTGCACGCGGCGAACGGTCCGGCGGCCGGCTCAGCGGTCCGGTCGGTCGTGGGCCGACCGGCGCACCCGGCCAGCACCAGAGCGGCGAGCACCAGCCACACCGGGCCGACCACCGCCCGCCGGGCCGCGGCGGCTCGGTCCGGCCCCCCGGGACCGGTCCGCCCGGGACCCGGGCTCACGGAACCGGGCCTCACCGGGCATCCGCCGCCGCGGCGGCGGGGACCAGTCCGGGGTCGACGCCGGCCGCGGCCGCCAGCTCCGCCGCGCGCGGCCCCTTGAGCAGCCGGGCGGCGGCCGCCGCCTCCGTCGGGCCCGTCCCGTAGGCCGGGCACAGCGGCGCCAGCGTGCACGCGCCACAGGCCGGCGTGCGGGCGTGGCAGACCCGTCGACCATGGAAGATCACCCGGTGCGAGAGCATCGTCCAGTCCCGCTTCTCGATCAGGTCCGCGACCGCAAACTCGATCTTGACCGGATCGGTCTCCGCCGTCCACGCCCAGCGGCGGACCAGTCGCTGGAAGTGGGTGTCGACCGTGATGCCGGGCACGCCGAACGCGTTGCCCAGGATCACGTTCGCCGTCTTGCGGCCGATCCCGGGCAGCGCGGTCAGCTCGGCCAGCCGTCCGGGGACCCGGCCGTCGTGCCGCTCGACCAGTGCCTGGCCGAGCCGGATCAGCGAGTCGGTCTTGTTGCGGAAGAAGCCGGTCGGCTTGATCAGCTGCTCCAGCTCGGCCCGGTCGGCGCGGGCGTAGTCGGCGGCCGTGGGGTAGCGCGCGAACAGCTCCGGGGTCACCTCGTTGACCCGCTTGTCCGTGCACTGCGCGGACAGGATGGTGGCCACCGCCAGCTGCAGCGGCCCGTCATGGCGCAGCTCGCAGTGGGCGTCGGGATGGGTCTGTTCGAGCACCCGGGCCATCCGTCGGGCCCGGCGCTTGCGGCCCAGCACGGTCTCCCCGGCGGACACCCGTCGGGGCCGGGCGGAGCCGGCGCGGCCCGCGGGTGGGTCGGCGGCGCGGTCGGTGGGGTTGCCGGAGGAGCGCGTCACGCGGCAAGCGTACGGCCCGGCCCCGACGCCGGCGCCGGTCAGCCGGGTTGGGTCGGGCTGGCCCCGGTCGGGCCCGGGGAGCCGGGCGGGGTCGGCGGCGAGATCGTCCCGTCCCGGCCCAGCCGCGGGCCGGTGCGGGGCATGTCCTTGCGGCACAGGTCGCGCACCAGCTCCAGCCCCCGGCGCTGCGGGTCCGGGGTCGGCAGCCCGGAGTCGTTCATGTAGGTGGAGATGAACTCCCCGCGCTCCCAGGTGCCGTCGGCCCGCAGCCACACCTTCAGCACCGCGCCCCAGCCCAACGGGCCCGCGCGGCTCAGGGTGCCGCCGCCCCCGGCGAAGTTGCCCAGGCTGTAGGCGATCAGCCGGCCCTTGTAGAACTCCAGCGCGCGCATGACGTGCGGGCCGTGCCCGACGACGAGGTCCGCACCGGCGTCGACGACCGCGCGGGCGAACGCGATGGGGTCGCCCCGGTTCTCCCCCAGGAACATCTCGGTGCCCGGCCGGACCCTGGTGCGGGTGGCGCCCTCGGCGCCCATGTGCACCTGCACCACCACCAGGTCCGCCTGTGCGGCGGCCCGGCGCACCAGCCGCCGGGCGGCGCCCAGGTCGGTCACGAGGTTGGACCAGTAGTACGCCGAGAAGCCCAGCACCGCCACCCGGACGCCCCTGACCTCGACCACCGTGACCTGGCCCGGGGCACCGGTGTGCCGCAGTCCGTGCCGCTCCAGCGCCCGCTGGGTGTTGCGGTAGCCGGCGGCACCGTAGTCGTACGCGTGGTTGTTGGCCTGGTTGAGCAGCTGGAACCCGCCGGCGCGCAGGTGCGCGGCGTAGCCGGGCGGGGCGCGGAACTGGTGGCAGCCGCTCGGCCGCGCCGCCCGCGACGGCGACGCCCCGGCGGAGGCCGTGGCGCTGGGCGGCCGCGGCGGCGCGCACTTGTCCACGCCGGTGTCGTCGGTGAGCGGCTCCTCCAGGTTGCCCATCACCAGGTCGGCGGCGAGCGCCGGCCGGACGGCGTCGAAGAAGCCGCGTCCGCCGCGGGGGGGCAACCGGTCGGGGGCGTTGCCCAGCACGATGTCGCCGGTCGCGGAGAGCGAGATCACCGGCACCGGGGCGGCGGTCGGCGACGCCGGCGCCGAGCTGGCCGGGGTCGTGGTGGGGGCCGCCGGGGCGGCGGCCTGCCAGCGGGGACGGCTCGGCTCGGCGTCGCCGAGGGCGACGGCAC
>DATMJT010000161.1:0-3456 GCA_035553735.1 Pilimelia sp. | reverse complement strand
GGCGGGGCGCGGTCGATGGCGCTCGGTGGTCGGGGGCGGGCCCGTCCGCGGCGGTCAGCCGGGCGGTTCCCGGCGGTCAGGCGGCTAGGCCGAGGACCTCCGCTGCGGCGCGGCCGTTGGCCAGGCTGGCGCCGTACGTGGTCAGGAACGCGCTGGCCCCCGCCGGTCGCCACGGCGACGGCCAGCCCATCTCGACCACGGCGACCCGGTGCCGGGCGGCCAGGCTCTCCACCAGCGTCCGCGCGGCCGGCGTGCGGTGGGTGTGCCGGCCCACGACGACGATCGGCCGGTCACCGGCGCGCCGCAGCAGTGCGTCCGGGCACGCCTCGGCGGGCACCACCCGCAGCACCTCGGCGCCGTCCAGGTGCGGTCCCAGCCCCCACGGCACGCAGCCCTCGGCGATCGTGTAGCCGGACTCCAGCTGGACCACCAGCGGCGCACCGAGGCCCACCAGCGAGCCCTCCACCCGCACGGCCCGGCGCGCCGCCGCGTACCCGAGGCCGTCCTCCGGGCCGTCGGCGACCCTGGGCCGGGTCCACGCGGACAGTGCCGCGACGCGACCCACGGCCTCCGCTACGCGGCCGGCGTCCAGGCGACCGGCGGCGACCGCCGCGGCGATCTCGGCCGCCACCGCCTCGACCAGCTCCGGCTCCTCGACGTCCGCGCCGATGCACAGCAGGTCCGCCCCGGCGGCCAGCGCCCGGACCGCTGCCGGGCCGATGCCGCCGGCGGTCTCCGCCGCACCCTTCATCTCCAGCGCGTCGGTGACCACGGCGCCGGTGAAGCCGTACTCCCCGCGCAGCAGGTCGACCAGCGCGGCGCGGCTGAAGGTGGCCGGGTCGGCGCCGGTCAGCGCCGGCACCTGGATGTGCGCCGACATGATCGACTGCACTCCGGCGGCGATCACCGCGGTGAAGGGCGGCAGGTCGCGCTCGCGCAGCAACTCCAGCGACACGTCGACCGTGGGCAGCTCCAGGTGGGAGTCGGCGAGCGTCGCGCCGTGCCCGGGGAAGTGCTTGGCGCAGGCCGCCACGCCGGCCGCCTGGAGCCCGCGCACCGCGGCGGCGGCGTGCCGGGAGACCAGCGCCGGATCGGCTCCGAACGACCGGGTACCGATGATCGGGTTGTCGTCGGCGGTGTTGACGTCCACCGTGGGCGCCAGGTTCAGGTTGATGCCGACGGCCGCCAGGTCCGAGCCGATCGCGCGGTGCACCCGCTCGGTCAGCTCCGGGTCGTCGACGGCGCCCAGCGCGGCGTTGCCCGGGTACGGGCTGCCGGTCGCGTGGGCCAGGCGGGTGACGTCCCCGCCCTCCTCGTCGATGGCCAGCAGGACGTCCGGCCGCTCCGCCCGCAGGGCGCCGGTGGCGGCCGCCACCTGCGCGGCGCTGTCGACGTTGAACCCGAACAGCGTGTAGCCGGCCAGCCCGTCGGCCAGCAGCCGGCGGGCCCAGTCCGGCGGCGCGGTCCCGGGAAAGGCGGCGAGCAGGGTACCCAGCGCCAGCCGGCGAAGCTCAGGATCGGTGCCCACGAGAATCCTCCCGCCCCCGGTCGCCCGCCCCGGCGCCGGATGGCCAACTAGATCGTATGACGATGTGACGATCGCGCGACCGGGAGCTGACCAGGCGACCGCTACGCTACGGCTACCCGTAGGGCAGACCAAATCTAATTGTAAACTTTCTTTATCACTAGGGGACGTCCGGATGAGTTCGACCCGCCTGCCGGGGACCCCCCGGCTGCTCCGCGCGCTCAACGACCGGGCGGCACTGGAGCTGCTGCTCACCCGGGGACCGCTCACCCGCGCGCAACTCGGCGAGCTGACCGGGCTGAGCAAGGTCACGGCCTCGCAGCTGGTGGAGCGGCTGGAGGAGCGCGGGCTGGTGCGCCGGGTCGGCGAGCAGGCCGGCGGGCGGGGCCCGAACGCCCAGCTCTATGCGGTGGCCCCGGACAGCGCCCACGTGGTCGGCGTCGACGTCGGCCCGGAGCGCGTGGTCGCCGCCTGCGCGGACATCACGGGTGCCGTGATCGGCCGGGTGGAGCAGTCCACCCGGGACACCGACGACCCGGTCGGCGTGGTGCACACCGCGGTGGTGCAGGCGGTCAGCAGCGCGGGGGCGCAGCTGGCCACGGTCCGACGGGTGGTGCTGGGCACACCGGGCCTGGTGGACCCGGCCACCGGGGACATCGCCTTCGCGTGGGACCTGCCCCGCTGGCACCGCGGCCTGCTCGGCGCCCTCCGGGAGGACCTGCACACCCGGGTGGTGTTCGAGAACGACGTGAACCTGGCGGCCGTCGCCGAGTGCCACTCCGGCGCGGCCCTGGACGTCGACGACTTCGTGCTGGCCTGGGTCGGCCGGGGTGTCGGCCTGGCGATCGTGCTCGGCGGCAAGCTGCACCACGGCTCCGGCGGGGCGGCCGGCGAGATCGGCTACCTGCCGGTGCCCGGGGTGGACGTGCCCCGCGACGCCTCCCGGCGGGGCGCCAAGGGCGCCTTCCAGCAGCTCGCGGGCGCCGACGCGGTGCGCGCCGTGGCGCGCGAGCACGGCTTTCGGGCCGCGTCGGCGGGCGAGGCCGTCAGCGCCGCCGTCGCCGCCGGCGCCCGGGGTGCCCCGGTGCTGGACGAGCTGGCCCGCCGGCTCTCCCTTGCCGTGGCGAGCGCGTGCGTGGTGCTGGACCCGCCGCTGGTGGTGCTGACCGGGGAGGTCGGCCTGGCCGGCGGTGCCCCGCTGGCCGAACGGGTGCAGCACGAGGTCGCCGCCATGACCCTGGTGTCGCCGCGGGTGGTCACCTCCGAGATCGCCGAGGAGCCGGTGCTGCGCGGGGCGCTGCGCACCGCCCTGAACGCCGTACGCGACGAGGTCTTCGGCTCGACCGTGGGCTGACGCCCGCCGCGGCCGCCGCCGGCACCCGGGTCGGCCGGGCGGGACCGCCCGCCGGGCCGCGGCGCTCAGCCCGGACGGGGGCGCTCAGGCCAACTCCTCGGCGCTCAGGCCAGGTTGCGGCGCTCAGCCCGGACGGGCGCGCTCAGCCCGGGCGGGGGCGCTCAGGCCAGGTCGCGGCGCCGGAAGGACACGAACGCGGCCGCCGCCGCGACCGCCGCCAGGCCCGCCAGCACCGCGCCCGCCACCGGCCAGGTGATCACGTACGCGCCGTCGCAGTACGGCGCGCTGGTGGCCACGACGTCGTCGCAGGCGGTCTGGTCGTAGAAGGTGACCCGGCCGTCCAGCCAGGCCGCCAGGTAGGACACGACCATCCACTGGTCCACCCGCGGCGCGCGGATGATGTCCAGCACGATCCGGGCCCCGGCCTCCCACACCACGGCGTACGCCGCCGCGGGTGGACCAGTGGATGGTCGTGTCCTACCTGGCGGCCTGGCTGGACGGCCGGGTCACCTTCTACGACCAGACCGCCTGCGACGACGTCGTGGCCACCAGCGCGCCGTACTGCGACGGCGCGTAC
>DATMJT010000160.1:0-3688 GCA_035553735.1 Pilimelia sp. | reverse complement strand
CCCCCCGGCCCCGCCATGCGGATCGCGCTGATCCACCACGCCGGGTACCCGTACCGGCGCGACGGCGTCAGCGCGTGGTGCCACGAACTGCTCACCGGGCTCGGCCAGCACACCTACCACGTGCTGTCGCTGCGCACCCCGGACCGGCGCCCCACGCCGGCGTACCGGCCGCCGGCCAACGTGGCCTCGCTGACCGAGGTGGCCGCCGACGGCCCGGCCGCGCCGCCGGGCGGCGCGCGGCTGCGCCGCCGCCGGGCCGCCACCGCCGCCGCGGTACGGCTGGCCCGCGGGCTGCTCGCCGACGGCCCGCACGGGGACGCCATGTTCGCCACCGGCCTGCGCCGCCTCGCCGACCTCGCCGGCGGTGGAGCGCACCCGCTGGCCGGGGTGCCGCTGCCCGAGGTGCTGCTGGACGCCTGGCAGGCCTCGCGCACGGCCCGGGGCGCGGCCGCCGTGCCGCTGCCGCGGCTCAGCCTGCGCGAGGCCGGCGTGGCCGCGGCGCTGGTCGAGCGGGCCGTGCGGCCGCTGGCCTGCCGGATCCCCGAGGTGGACCTGTGCCACCCGGTCGCGGCCGGGGCGCCGCTGCTGGTGGCGCTGGCCGCCCGCTGGCGTGACGGGGTGCCGTTCCTGCTCACCGAGCAGACGGTGGAGGTGCGCCAGCGGTGCCTGGAGGCGCAGCGGTGGGCGCCACCGGTCCGCGCGGTGCTGGTGCGCTTCCACCGGGCGGTGGCCCGGCTGGGGTACGCCGAGGCGGGTCTGGTGTCCGCGGTCAGCCGGTTCGACCAGCGGTGGCAGCTGCGCTACGGGCCGCACCCGGCCAAGCTGGTCGTGGTGCCCAACGGGCACGACCCCGCCCGCAGTCCGGCACTGCCGCCCCCGGACGGCTGCGCGCTGGCCTGGGTCGGCCCGGTCGAGCCGCACGAGGACCTGCACACGCTCCTGCGGGCGTTCGCCGCGGTGCGCCGCGACCTGCCCGCCGCGACGCTGCAACTCGGCGGCCCCGTACCGGCCGGCGAGCAGGCGTACGCGGACAGCTGCCGCGCGCTGGCCGCGGCGCTGGACCTGGGGGCCGCCGTGCGGTTCCTCGGCCCGGTGGCCGATCCGCGCGAGGGATTCCGGGCGGCGCAGGTCGTCGTGTGCCCGCGCGTCGCCGACGGGGCGGCCGACCGGCTGGTCCAGGCCATGCTGTGCGCCCGCCCGACGGTGAGCGCCGACGCGGGCGGGGCGGCCGAGACCGTGGGCGACGCGGGCGTGCTGGTCCCGCCCGGTGACCCGGCCGCGCTGGCCGCCGCGTGCCTGGCCCTGCTGCGGGATCCGCCGCGGCGGGCCGCGCTGGGCGCCGCCGCGCGCGCCCGGGCGGTGCGCCACTTCGGCCTGCGCCAGATGCTGGCCGCCTACGACCAGCTGTACGCCGACGTGCGCCTCGACCACGCCCCGTCGCCGGTCGCGCCCGGTGCCGGGTCTGCGGCGGGCGCTCCGTGACCGGCGGGGCGGCGGTGGCGGAGCTGGCCCGGCGACTGGCGGCGCAGCGACCCGCGGTGGTGGACGTCGACGAGCTGGTCGCGCTCATCGAGGCCACCGGGGTGCACGACCGCGCGGCGGCGCAGCGGTACGGGTTGCCGGGCGTCTTCGCCCTGGCCGAGGCGGTGCTGGCCCACCTGCGTCAGGAGTCCGGCGGGACCGCCCGAGCCCCGGCTGCCCCGAGCCGGCCGGAGCCGGCCCGCCGGTACGCCGCCCGGGCCCTGGCCCGGTGCCTGCTGTTCCTGGCGCCGGCGCTGCCCGTGGCCGCCGCGGTGACCGCCGGCCCCGCGGAGCAGCTCCGCTGGCCGGCGGTCGCCGGGCTGCTGGGCCTGGGCTGGGCGGGCGCCCAGGCGCTCGGGTACCTCGGCCGGGTGACCGCCGCGCGGCGCGGGCCCGGCCCGGCCACCCGGCTGCTCGCGGCCGGGTACGCCGCGCTGCTGGCGCTGTGGTGGCTGCTGGCGGCCGCGGCCCCCGCCGCGCTGCTGGGCCCGCAGCGGTTGCCCGGCCAGCTGATCGGCGCCGCCGCCCTGGCCGGTCTGTCGGCGGCCACGGCGGCGGCCGTGACCGGCTCGCACGCCGCCGTGCTCGCGGCCACCGCGCCGTCGGCCGCCCTGGCCGCCGCCGCGTCCGCCGGGGCGCTGCCGGGCCGCTGGCCGGTGCCGGTCGCCCTGCTGGCCTGTGCGGCGGTCCCGGTGCTGGTGGCGTACCGGCCGGCGGGTCGGCCCGCGGCGGGGCCGGGTGGTCGGCTGCGCGGCCGCGACCTGGGGCGGGGCGCGCTGCACCTGGCCGCCGGGCTGGGCCAGGCGCTGGCCGTGGTACTGCTGTGGCGGTCGGTCGCGGGTCCGCCGCCCGCGCCGTGGGCCCTCGGCGGGCCGGGCTGGCTGCTGGCCATCGGCCCGGCGCTGCTGGCGGTGCCGCTGGTCGAGCTGCTCGTCGGGTGGTACACCGCCCGCATGGCCGCGGCCCTGGACGGCTACGACGTGCGCGCGGACTTCCGGCGCCACGCCCGCCGGCTCGCGCTGCACGTCGTAGCGCTGCTGCTGCCGGGGCTGTGCACCGGCGTCGTGCTCGCGGCGGCCGGCTACCGGCTGCCGTACCACCTCGACGCCCACCCGCAGGTGCGGGCCGGGGCGCTGGCCCTGGCCGGCGGCGTGCTGCTGGGTGTGGGCTTCGGGCTGGTCCGGCTGCTGGCGGCGCGGCGCCGGCCGGGCGTCGCCGCGGTGGTGGCCGCGGCGCCGTTCGTGCTGTCCCTCGGCGCGCACCACGCGGCACCGGCCGGCTGGGTGGCCTGCGCCGCGCCGTGCCTGCCGGGACTGGCGACCCCGCTGCCGCTGGCGGTCGGAGCCCTGTTCGCGGCGTGCCTGATCGGACTGGCCGCGACCGGCTACGTGCTGTACGACCACCGGGGTCACCGGTGACCGGGGGCGGCGCGGCGGTACCCGAGCTGAGCCGACGGCTCCCGCCGCGCCCCCGGCTGCCGATGAGTCGGCCGGTGCACACGCTGCTGCCCCTGCACCCGTACCCGGTGGTCGGGGAGGCGGTGTGGCGCGCCGTGGCCGGCTGCGGCACCGACCTGACCGTGGTGGTCTCCCTGGCGGGCGGGCCAGAGGGCGGTCCAGGCGGGTGTCCGCAGCCGCCGTCGGGGTCCGTGTCGGCGGGGCACCCGGCGGCGCCCGCGCTCGGGCCGGCGCCGGCCGCGCGGTACGCGGCGGCGCTCGGGCGCCTGGCCGCGGCCGGGGTGCCGATGCTGGGCCGCATCGACCTGGCCCGCGGCGACCGACCGCTGGCGGAGGTGCTCGCCGACGTGGCCCGCTGGTCGGCATACCCGATCGGCGGCGTCCTCTTCGACCGGGCGCCGACGGACGCCGCGTCGCTGGGGGCGGTGGCCCTGGCCATCCGCGTGGCCCGGCGCGGCGGCCTGGCGGCCGCAGTGCTCAACCCGGGGCGCCCACCCGACCCGCGCTATCGGGAGCTGGAGGCGGCGCTGTGCGTCTTCGAGGGCTCCTGGTCGGCGTACCGGAGCTGGTCGGCGGCGGGCGCGGAGCCCGGCGACGGACACCTCGTGTACGGGGTGCCGCCCGCCGAGCAGCTGGCCGCCCGGCGGCTGCTGGGCCGCCGCGGCGCCGGCTTCGGGCTGGTCACCGACGGAGTCCCGCCGCACCCGTAC
>DATMJT010000159.1:0-2978 GCA_035553735.1 Pilimelia sp. | reverse complement strand
GCTGGCGGCCGGACCTGCCCCGCGGGCTCACCGGCCTGCTGCTGGCCACCGAGTGGCTGGACAACGTGCCGGTGGACGTCGCGGCGCGCGACGGCACCGCCGTGCGCTACCTGCTCGTCGACCCGCGCACCGGAGCCGAGGCGCCGGGCGCCCCGGTCGACCCGGCCGACGCCGCGTGGTTGCGGCGCTGGCCGTGGACTACGGGCACCTGCGGGCGACCCGGCCGCCGGGCGGCACGCTGGCCGGCTACCGCGCGGGACGGCAGGTGCCGCCGGTGCCCGACGGTTCCTGCGACCTGACCGCCCATGTCGCGGTCGACGCCGTAGCCGCGGCCGGCGGGGCCCCGTACCGGCTGGTCAGCCAGCGGGCCGCGCTGCGCGGCCTCGGCGTCGACGGCGCCCGGCCGCCGCTGGGCAGGGCGGCCACCGACCCGGGCGGCTACCTGCGCGCGCTGGCCGCGGCGTCGGCGGCGGCGGAGCTGACCGACCCGGCCGGGCTGGGCGGGCACTGGTGGCTGCTGCACCCGGTGGGCGTCACGCTGGACCCCGACATCCTGGCGGAGCCGGCGGCCGGGGCACCGGCCGGAGTGGCACGATGGCCGGCATGACCGCCGACGCGCTCCGCGAGGTGACCGCCGGCACCGGCGCCGGCCTGGACACCGCCGACATGGTGCTCAACATCGGGCCGCAGCACCCGTCCACCCACGGCGTGCTGCGGCTGCGGCTGGTCCTCGACGGCGAGCGGGTGGTGTCCTGCGAGCCGGTCGTGGGCTACATGCACCGGGGTGCGGAGAAGCTGTTCGAGGTGCGCGACTACCGGCAGATCATCGTGCTGGCCAACCGGCACGACTGGCTGTCGGCGTTCGCCAACGAGCTGGGCGTGGTGCTGGCCGTCGAGCGGCTCATGGGCCTGGAGGTGCCGGAGCGGGCGGTCTGGCTGCGCACCGCGCTGGCCGAGCTGAACCGGGTGCTCAACCACCTGATGTTCCTGGGCTCGTACCCGCTGGAGATCGGCGCGATCACCCCGGTGTTCTACGCGTTCCGGGAGCGGGAGACCCTGCAGGCCGTCATGGAGGAGGTCTCCGGCGGCCGCATCCACTACATGTTCAACCGGGTCGGCGGGCTCAAGGAGGAGGTGCCGGCCGGGTGGACCCGCCGGGCCCGGGAGGCGGTCGACGCGGTGCGCCGGGGCATGGGCGACCTCGACCGGCTGATCCGGCACAACGAGATCTTCCTGGCCCGCACCGTCGGGGTCGGGGTCCTCACCGCCGAGCGGGCGGCGGCGTACGGGGCGTCCGGGCCCGTGGCCCGCGCCTCCGGCCTGGACCTGGACCTGCGCCGCGACGAGCCCTACCTGGCGTACGGGGAGCTGGACGTCCCCGTGGTCACGCGCACCGCGGGGGACTGCCACGCCCGCTTCGAGGTGCTGCTGGACCAGGTGTACGTGTCGCTGGACCTGGCGCGGCAGTGCCTGGACCGGGTGGACCGGATCCCCGGCCCGGTGAACGTCCGGCTGCCCAAGGTGGTCAGGGCCCCGGAGGGCCACACCTACGCCTGGACCGAGAACCCGCTGGGCATCAACGGCTACTACCTCGTCTCGCGCGGGGAGAAGACTCCGTGGCGGCTGAAGCTGCGCACCGCCTCCTACGCCAACGTGCAGGCCCTGGCCACGCTCGTGCCCGGCTGCCTGGTGCCGGACCTCATCGCGATCCTCGGCTCGATGTTCTTCGTGGTGGGTGACATCGACAAGTAGCGCGGACGGCGGCCCGCGGCGCGGCCGGGCCACGCGGCGCCCGCCCCGGCGGGCCACCCGCGGCGCCGCAGCCGGGCCACGCGGCGCGCGGCCCGGCGGGCCGGTCAGCGCCAGGGCTCGGCGTCGTCGTGGCGGGCGCGACCGGACCGGGCGGCGGGCTCGCGGTCGGCCTCGGCGGCGCGCCAGTCGGCCAGCCAGTCGTCGCGGTCGTCTCCGGCGGCCGGCAGGGCGCCGGAGGCCCCGCCGCGGTGCCGCGCGGTGGGCGGGTCGTACCCCGGCCGGTCCTCGCGGACGCCGGCCCACCGGTCCTCCACCCGCACCTCGGCGCCGGTGTCGTCGGCGTGCAGGTGCGCCCGCCGCTCGCCCATCCGCAGCTCGCGGCCGCGGTCGTCGACGCGCACGGCCGCCCACCGGTCGCCGGTCCAGCCGGTCGTCGCCGCAGGCGCGGGGCGGTCGCCGGGCCGCTCGTCGCGGGGTGGCCCGGCGGCCCACCGGCCGCGGTCGTCCCGGGCGCCGTCGTCCGGGGCGCCGTCGGCCCGGACGCCGCCGTCCCAGCCGCCCCGTTCATCCCACCGGGCGCCGGCCTGCCAGCGGCTGTCGTCGTCCCAGCGGGCCCGGGCTTCCCAGGAGCCCTCGGCCGAGGAGGCCAGGTCGTCGCGCGGCGACCCGCCGCGGCCCGCGACCCGGCCGTCCCGGTCCGACCGCTCGTCCCGGTCGGGCCGGTGGTCCCAGTCGGGCCGGTCGCCCCAGTGCGCGGGCCGATCGGCCCAGCCCGCCGCGCCGCCGCCCGGCTCGGCGTCGCCCGGCCAGGGGCCGGGCCGCCGATCCCGCTCGCCCGGCGGCTCGGACGCCCCGCGGTCCTCGCGGGCAGCCCAGCGCGGCGCGTCGGCCCGCCAGGACGCCCCGGACCACGCGGGCCCCTCCCGCACGGCGTCACGCTCCAGCCCCGGCTCCGCGACCGGCCAGTTGGGATCCGGGCGCCCCGTGTCCGACCGGGCCGGTTCGCTCCGCGGCTGCCGCTGCCGGGGCGGCGACCAGGTGTCGGACTGGGGGCCCACGGGTGCCGGGTCGGCGTACCGCGGTGCGTCGGCCGGCTCGCCGGCCGAGCGTGGCGCGTCGGCGCCGACGACGGTGTGGCGGGTCGTGACGTGCACGGTCTCGGTGTGCCGCACCACCGGGGGCGGGGGTCCGGCCGGCACCCGGGCCCGGTGGTGCGGCACACCGAG
>DATMJT010000158.1:0-7942 GCA_035553735.1 Pilimelia sp. | reverse complement strand
CCACCGCCGTGAGCACCTGGTCTCCGGCAGCGTGCCCCAGGCTGTCGTTGATCGCCTTGAACCCGTCCAGGTCGATCAGGAGCAGCGCCGGACCGGGGGTGAACTCCAGCGGGTCGCCGGGCGTGCTCAACTGCGCGACCGCGGTGTCCAGCCGCTCGGTCAGCCGGTTCCGGTTGGCCAGCCCGGTGAGCGGGTCGTGGTGGGCCCGGTAGTCGGCCTCCCGCCGGTGGGCGTCCAGCGCGTCGGCGAGCGAGGCATTGAGCCGCAGGGTCAGCAGCAGCCGCGCCAGGACCGCCACCACGAGCACCCCGGCCGTCCAGGCCAGTGCCGAGTCGATCGCGCCGGAGCGCAGCCACACGTACGCGGCGCCGGCGGCCAGCAGCGCGATCGGCGGGTACGGCAGGAACCGGGCCAGCGCCGTGCTGGGATCCCACGGCTCGACGTGCCGCTCCGGCAGCGGGCGGGAGGTCGCGGCACCGAGCAGCAGGAAGCCCAGCAGCAGCAGCCCGTGCCCGCCCGTGCGGTCGGGCCGCGCCCCCGCGAGCATGGTGATCGCGCTGACGAGCACGGAGGAGCTGGCCGCGGCGATGCCGGCGCAGAAGAGGGTGAGTGCGGTGGCGCGGCGGCGCCGGTCGCCGGCGATGAGCAGCAGCGCGATCGACAGGATCACGATGGCGGCGAGCGGGTAGACCAGGGTGAGCGGATCGGCCAGGTCGGCCTCCGGGCGGCGGACCAGGCTCGCCAGGCCCAGCAGCCAGGCGAGTCCGAAGCCGGCCGCCGCGGTGAGCACCCCGTCGAGCACCATGCGCAGCCGCCCGGCGCCGCTGCGCGGCACGCCCGGGATCAGCAGCATCGCGGCCACCGCCGCCCCGAACGCCAGGCCCCGCGGGATGTCGCCCAGCGAGGGGGGCGCGGCCACCCGGTTGCCCAGCAACTCGGTCGGGGCGTACCAGAGCATCGACAGCAGGCACAGCAGGATCCCGGCGGCGCCGACCGCCCACACCTCGCGGGCGTGGCCGCGGGTGTGCCGAGCGGCCATGAGGTGCCGGGCGGCGGCCCAGCCGGCGCCGAGCAGCAGGACGCCGCTGCTGATCCGGGGCGCGTACCCGGGCCAGGCCAGCAGCCCCACCTCCAGCAGCGCGGCGGCCACCGCGAACCCGAGCAGGGTCCGCGCGCCGATCCGCATGCCACCTCCTTGCCGGGCCGGGTCCGTCGCCTCCTCTCATCGGTTGGCGCACATGGGTCCTTAGCGGTTGCCAAACCGGGCGGCTTCGGGTTCAGCCCGGTCCCGGCCGGCGGGATCCTCAGGCGGGTCGAACGCCGTCCGATAGATCGAGCGACCGGCCGCCGGGCTCCTGCTTACCGGGTGGTGGTGGAGTGGGTACACCCGCGCGCCGGCTGCCGGCGGGCCGACCGGAACGCGTCCGGTCGACCCGCCGGCGCCCTGTCGCCGGGCCGGTGGTCAGACCCGGCAGGGGCTGCCACCGGCCTGGCCGGCGAGCGCCTGCGCGCCCGCCCGGGCCTCGCCGACGACCACGTCGGTCGTCGCCGTGTCGAACACCACGGCGCGCCGGGTCACCCCGGAAGCGGTGGTCACCGTCTGGTTCAGCCGCAGCGTCCCCTCCAGGGTCTGGATGGTCGTCGGCTGGCTGCCGACGGTCCGGGGCACGCCGTTGATCCGCAGCCCCGTGACGCTGGACGCGGAGCTGAACTGCGCCACCAGGCCCGCGGGCCCGGCCACGCAGCGGACCGTGGCGCTGGCCTGTACCGCACCGATCTCGATGACGGTCAGCAGGCCGGTGATGCGGGTGGTCTGCACGGTGGCCGTACCGACGGCGTTGTCGCCGGCCGCCGGTGGCACGACGCCGGGGGTGCCGGGCGCCTGGACGGTGGTCGCCCGCAGGCCGGTGACCCGGGTACGGAGGAGTCCGGCGGCCGGCGTGGCCAGCGCGACCTCGGTCCCCGCGCCGGTGCACGGCGCGTGGGCCGGGTTGGCCTGGGCGGTGTTGGCCGCGCCGAACCGCAGCCCGGTGGCCTGGCAGGCGAACACGCCGGTCCGCGACGCGCCGCTGATCCGCAGGTCGGCCAGCACCGGGCTGTGGCCTCCGGGGCTGGCCGTGAGGGTCGCCCGCACCTCGATGAAGCGGCCCACCAGGCCGAACCGGCCCCCGTTGGACACCGGCGTGAACGCCCGTTCGGCCAGCGCGGCCTCGGTGTCGGCGGCCCGCGCCGCCACGGTGATCGAGGCCCCCGCCGGGACGCTGCCCGCCGCCTCGGTGTTCCACCGGACGCTGCCCCAGGTCTGCCCGGCCGCGCCGCCGTCCTGGACCACCGTCCAGGTGCCCTGCGGGGCGAGCGACTCGCCGCTCACGGTGCTGGTCATGTCGCTGTAGTTGGCCGGGCCGGCGCCGGCGCCCAGGTCGACCGTGAGGTCCACCGCGCCCACCGGGAAGCCGCCGCCGCCCACCGGACCGGCCGCCGGGTCGATGCGCATGACGTTGTTGGTGCTCAGGTTGGTCACCCAGACCTTGCCGTTGGCGTCCACCGACACCCCGGTCGGGCCCTGCCCACCGGGCAGCGTCACGTTGCCCACGTAGGTGCCGTCGGTGCGCAGGTGGCCGACGGTGGTGGTGCCCAGGAAGAACGAGTGGGCCACCCAGACGTTGCCGGACCGGTCCACCGCGACGCCCTCGGCGTGGTCGCTGCCGTGCGGGTAGGCGCCCAGCACGGTGCCGTCCGGGGACAGCCGCACCACCTGGTTGCCGCTGAACCTGGTGTGCCAGATCTCGCCGGTCACCGGGTCCTCGGCCAGGCCCAGGTCGCCGGCGCTGGCGTCGAGGCACCGCCCGGTGCCGGTACCGGGCTCGTACCGCAGCAGGTTGTTGCCGGTGCGCGCCGACCACAGGGTGCCGGACCGGTCCACGAGTCCGCCGTAGCCGCCGCAGCCGAGGTTGACCAGGCTGCCCGGCACCGGTTGGCCGGTCGCACCGTCCACCTTCTCGTGCTCGGTGTCCGCGCCGCCGGTCCACAGGTCGTTCTGCGCGTCCACGGCGACAGTACGGGTGCCGGCGCCGGCGACCCGCGTGTAGGTGATGACGCACTCGTCCGCGGCGGTGCTCACCCCGCCGTTGCCGTCGGCGTTGCCGGCGTTGGTCCACGGCCGCACGTCGCCCAGCCCGCGGGAGGTGGCGATCAGGCCGTCGCCGTTGCGGTCGACGCAGGTGTTGTGGGCGAACGGTCCGCGCAGCAGGGCGCCCTCGGGGTTGGGGGTGCCGTCCGGGTCGGCGCGCAGCCCGCCGAGGGCCACCCCGATGCGGGTCACCGAGCCGCGACCGCCCTCGGTCTCGTCCCGGTTGGCGACCCAGGTGTTGCCGAGCCGGTCCACGGCCGTGCGGGCGGGGTTGCGGCCACGGCCGTCGGGGGCCGAGCGCCACTCGCCGAGGATCCGTCCGGTCTCGGCATCCAGGCGGATCACCGTGCCCCGGGTGGAGGCGGCCAGGGTGATGTGCGCGGCGCGCGCCGACACCCGGCTCAGCCGTAACCGGTCCGTCTCGGGCGCCGCGTTGTCCAGGTGGCGCGCCACGCCGGCGGCGAAGTCGGCACCGGTGGTGTAGAGCCGGTCGAAGCCGACGACCGGGGCGGCGCCGGCCGGGGCGGGCAGCGCGACCAGCAGGCCCCCGCCGAGCGTCAGGACCGTGCTGCCCGTGAGCGCCATGCGGTGCCGGCTCCTGGCGCGGCCCACCCGGATGGATCTGCCCATTACCTGCCTCCTTCGGTCGGCACGCCCGGCGGCGCGCACCGTGTCCGAAAGTAGAAGCGGTGCGGCATGGGGCAGTATCCGCCGACTGTGGCCTGATCCAAGATGATCGGTCGGGTCGTGCCGGCGATCGTATGCGTAGGCGACGCGCGACTCAGCGTAGGAGCAAGACGGTCTATGGGATGATTTGTCGGGACCGTCCTTGCTGGACAGCGGACCACGGACCGCGTCGAAATTTCACCGGGGCCTCACCGGTTGTGTGCTAGTCCCGCGGTCGCTAAGCTTTGTGGTGCGCGCCCCTATCGCCCGCTTCCCCCGTGGCAGGCGATCGGGGCGCGTCTTTCTGTGCCCCGCTCTGTATGTCGGCCCTCTGTATGCCGGGCCTCTGTGCGCCGATCCGCTGGATGCGGCCGTGCCCGCATGCTGGTGCTCGGACTCGTGCGACGGGTCGTGGTGGGCGCGCCGGTTTCCGTCGATCGCGTCGTCCATCAGGTCCTCAGCGGACGCGTGCTGGCCGGCTGGCTGGCCACCGATCCGGCCTTCGTCGCCCGCTCGTACCGCCGGTCCGGCGCCGCGGTCTCGCGCTGTCGCGCCGGGGCGCCATCACGTTGCGCGCGGCGCCCGACGCCCGACCCCCGCCGGCGAGCCGACCGGGCCGGGCGGTGTCGTCGCTGGCGCCCGCGGCCCACCGCGCCCACGGTCCGTCCCGGCTCAGGCGCCGGCCGCGCCACGTCGCCCACCGCGCGACCCGCACGACCGCGCCGACGGGATGACCGCGCGACCCGGACGACCGCGCGAACTCCCCGGCCGCGGCCGCGTCAGATCCAGCGGCTGTCGAGCCACATCCGTTTCATCCAGTCGTCATAGGAGATCGACTGGCCGACATAGATCGGGTAGAAGTACGCGAAGCAGAGCACGACAAGCAGCAGGAAGACACCGGCGATCACGCCACCGGTCAGCCGGCGGGCATCGCTCGGCCCGGATGGCACGGTCAGCCCCCCGGCCGCCGGGGCCCGGGAGGGCGCCGGAGACATGATCGCGCCCAGCACGAACACCACGGCCAGCACCAGGAACGGCTCGGCCGGCAGGGCGTAGAAGTAGAACATGGTGCGGCCGTTGACGATGGCGTACCAGAACCAGGGCAGCAGCGCAGCGGCGACCATCATCCAGATGGCGCCCGCGCGCCAGTCCCGGCGCGCGATGCCCAGCCAGGCCAGAGCGCCCAGCGCCGGCAGGAACGACCACCACAGCACCGGGGTGCCCAGCAGCAGGATGGTCTGCGAGCACCGCTCGGCGCCGCAGGCGGAGTCCTCCAGATAGTGGAAGGCCACGGGGCGCCCGAGCAGCAGCCACTGCCAGGGCCACGACTGGTACGGGTGCGACGAGACCAGGGTCTCGTGGAAGTCGAACGCCGCCCGGTGGTACTCCCACAGGTTCCGCAGCGCCCCGATGACCGGTGGCTGCTGCCGTCCGTTGTCGGCCAGCCAGTTGCGGAAGTAGCCGTAGTCGGTCATGAACCAGCCGGTCCAGCACGCCAGGTATGCGCCGACCAGCAGCACCCCGCCCAGGGCGAACCAGCCCACCTCGTAGGCGGCGGCGCCGAGCCAGGGCCGGGCCACGCCGGCCGAGCGGCGGGTCCGCGCCTCCCAGAAGTAGATCAGGGCGATGAACGCCGGGACGAAGAACGCCGCGCTCCACTTGACCCCGAGCGCCGCGCCGAGCAGCACGAACGTCAGCAGCCGCCACCACGGCACGGCGAACGGCAGCCCGACCCGCCAGCCCTTCCCGGTGGGGTCGAGGCCGTTCTCCAGTGCCCGCAGCCAGCGTCGCCGCCGGCTGATCCGGTCCATCACGGCGGCGCCGAAGGCGGCGACGATGAAGAACATCAAGAAGATGTCGAGCAGGGCGTGCCGGGACAGCACCAGGTGCATGCCGTCCACGGCCATCAGCAGGCCGGCGGCGCAGCCCAGCACGGTGGAGCCGAACATCAGCCGGGCGGTCCGGGTCAAAATGATCACTGACAGGATGCCGACCACGGCCGCGGAGAAGCGCCAGCCGAACTCGTTGTACTCGAAGATCCGGATGCCGATCGCGATCAGCCACTTGCCCAGCGGCGGGTGCACGACATACGCGGCGGTGTCGGAGTCCCGGCTCCACTCGACGCTGTGCGCGAGCAGGGTGTTGGCCTCGAACGCGTAGTACGTCTCGTCGAAGATGACCCCGCGGGGGTGGTGGAGGTTGTCCAGGCGCAGCACCCCGGCGATCAGCGCGACCAGGCCGGTGGCCAGCCAGGACCACAGATAGGACTCGGTCGATGCGCGAGGCGGCGACAGTCGGCGCCTGACGATCTCCGGCACCCGGTCGCGGGCGGTCGCGGCGGCGCCCGCAGCGGGCCCGCCGCCCCGGTCCTGACCAGGGTCGACCGTCGTCTCCGCCGGGCCGGCGCCAGCCGCCGGGCCCGCGGTGGATGCTGTCTGCGCTGCCGCCGCCGGGATCACTCCGCGATCGTAGGCGGTGAATCCGCGCCGTGGCGTCCGGCGGGGTGGGTTTCCTGCCATCGCCGTAGGCCACCTCGGCCGCGGAGCGGATGGCCGGTTACCCTTTCGGACTGGTTGCCGGGGAGAGGCGTGGTATGGGGCAGGCGCGTGGGCTGGGCCGGTTGGTGCTGGTTGGCGCCCCGCTGGGCAACCCGGCGGACGCCTCCGCGCGGCTACGCGCGGCACTCGGCAGCGCCGACGTGATCGCGGCCGAGGACACCCGGCGGCTGGCCCGGCTCGCCCGGGACCTCGACCTCACGCTTGCCGGGCGGGTGGTCTCCTACTTCGAGGGCAACGAGCAGCGGCGCACCGCCGGCCTCGTCGATGCCGTGCGCGACGGGGCGGTGGTCGCGGTCGTGACCGACGGCGGCATGCCCACTGTCTCCGATCCCGGCTACCGGCTGGTGCGCGCCGTCCTGGACGCCGGGCTTCCGGTCACCGCCGTACCCGGCCCGTCCGCGGTGACCACGGCGCTGGCCCTGTCCGGGCTGCCCGGCGACCGGTTCTGCTTCGAGGGCTTCCTGCCCCGCCGGGCGGCGGAGCGGCGGGCCCGCCTCGGCGCGCTGGCGGGCGAGCCCCGCACGATGGTGTTCTTCGAGGCGCCGCACCGGGTGGCCGGCGCGCTGGCCGACCTGGCCGCCGCGTTCGGCGCGACCCGGCCCGCGGCGGTGTGCCGGGAGCTGACCAAGACCTACGAGGAGATCCGCCGGGGCCCGCTGAGCGAGCTGGCCCGGTGGGCCGGTGAGGAGCCGCCGCGGGGAGAGATCACCCTCGTGGTCGGTGGTGCCCCGGCGGGAGGTGCGCCGGAGCCGACGGATGCGGAGCTGCGCGCGGCGGTCGCGGCGCGGCTCGCGGCGGGCGACTCCCGCCGCGACGCCGCCGCGGCGGTGGCCCAGCGCTACGGGCTGCCGCGGCGTCGGGTGTACGAGCTCAGCGTGGCGGCGCCGCCGGAGTAGCCCCGCCCACCGGGCTCACCACGCGGCGACCACGAACCCGGAGGCCAGCAGCACCGGACCCAGCAGGCTGCCCAGCACGGCCAGCCGCCGTTCCCTCGGCCGGGCGAAGCGGGTGGCGCCGGTGGCCCAGCAGATGCCGGCACCGCAGAGCAGCACCAACAGCAGCCCCAGGCCCCAGCGCAGGTGGAGGGCGGGCCGGTCGGATCCCACGTAGGCCTGGCGGCTGCCGGCCCCCACCATCTGGGCCGGCACGTCGCCGCCGGCCGCACGCTGCGCGGGCGTCAGGCCGAGCAGGGCGACCCGGCGCGGTTCGGCGTCACCGGTCGCGGGCCGGAACGCCCCGACGCAGCGCTGACCGACGCCGCTGCCGGTGCAGCGGGTGATCGTCGCGGTGCCCCGGTCGCCGTGCCCGACCGCGAGCCACAGCGGCTCGGCACTGACCCAGCCGAAGAAGGCGGCCAGCAGCGCCAGCACGACGGTCACCGGCAGGGCGACGACCGGCCGGCGGGGATTCCGCACCGGCCGGCGGGGGGCGGCGGACGTCCAGCCGCGGCTGGCCGGGGTGCGGCCGGCGCGCATCCGCTGCACCGGCCACGGCGCGTCGCCGCCGGCGGCCGGTGCGTCCGGCGGGTCGCCGGGCACGACCGGGACCGCCGGCGCGCGGCGGGGCCGGCGGATCTGGTGCTCGTCGT
>DATMJT010000157.1:0-13086 GCA_035553735.1 Pilimelia sp. | reverse complement strand
CGCCCTCCGCTCACCGCCTCGGTTCCCACCGGAACCACCGCCGGACCACCACCACGCCCAGGACCGCCCAGCCCGCCAGGGTCGCGGCCGGCGCGGCCGCCGCGCCGAACACCCCGACGAAGTCCGCCGGCGCGCCCGTCCCGGCCGTGCCCAGCCAGCCTAGGCGCATGAGCTCCACGGCCGGCGCCAACGGCAGGAACCGCAGGACGGCGGCGACCGGCCCCGGCAGGGCCTCCAGCGGGATCAGCACGCCCGAGCCGAGCAGGCAGGCCAGCACGACGGGCAACGTGGTGACCTGAGCCAGCTCGACGGTCCGGGTCACCGTCGCCGACGCCGCGGCGAGCAGCACGAAGACACCGGCCCCGCCGAGCGCGCCGAGCGCCAGCACGGCCGCGTTGACCGGTACCGGCAGGCCCAGGAACACCGCGCCCGCCGCCGTGAACAGCACGATCTGCGCCAGGGCGAGGACGATTGCCGGACTCGCCGTGCCGACGAGGACCTGCGCGTCGGTGAGCTCACCGACGCGCAGCCGTTTGAGCACGAGCCCTTCGCGCCGGGCCACGAAGGTCCCCACGACGGTGTAGTACGCGGCGCCCAGCAGGACGAAGCCGAGCAGGCTGGTGACCAGGAACGCGTTGCCGGACAGCGCGTCGCCCCGGCCGCCCCCGCCGGCCGGCGTGCCGGCGGCGAGTCCGACGATCGCCACCGGTGGCACCACCGCGTTGAACAGGGCCATCCGGTCCCGCCACAGCAACAGCAGTTCGGCCCGGCCGAGCGCGCGGATGCGCCCGATGCTCACGCGCACGCTCCTCGGGCGGACGCGTCGACGGCGACGTCGTCGGTGGCGGTGGCGTCAGTGGCGGTGGCGGCGTCGGTGGCGGACGCGATCGACAGGAACGCCTCCTCCAGCGACGCCGATCTGGCCTCCAGGTTCCCGAGGACCACCCCGCACCGGTCGGCCCACGACAGCAGGGCCGCCAGCGTCGCCTGGAGGGCGTCGGTGTGAATGGTGACGGACCCGGGCACGGCACCGGCCGCACCCGTGGCGGGGCCAGGCGGGCGCGCGCCCGGCAGCGCCGGCAGCCGGCCCGCGGCCACCCCATCGGGCAGGACGAAGCTGACCCGCGCCGGGTACGCGGCCACCACGTCGGCCACGGTTCCGGCGGTGACGATCCGGCCGCGGTGCATGACGGCCAGCCGGTCGGCGAGCTCCTGCGCCTCCTGGAGGTAGTGGGTGGTCAGCAGCACCGTGACCCCGTCGAGCAGCAGGGCCCGGACCAGCCGCCACGTGTGGTGCCGGCCCTGCGGGTCCAGCCCGGTGGTGGGTTCGTCGAGGATGAGTACCTCCGGTCGGCCGAGGATGGCGAGCGCCAGGTCCAGCCGGCGCCGCTCGCCGCCGGAGAGCTGCTGCACCCGCACCGTCGCGCGATGCGCCAGGTCGACGAGGGCGAGTGCGTCGCCCGGCGGCCGGGGACGCGACAGCGTCCCGGCCCACATGCCGACGGTCTCGGCGACCGTGAGGTCCGCCGGAAAGCCAGCCTCCTGCAGCATCGCCCCCACGCGGGGGCGTACCGCCGCCCGGTCGGCGTACGGGTCGCGGCCCAGGACGCGGACGTTGCCGGCGCTCGGCCGGGCCAGTCCCAGGAGGATCTCGAGGGCCGACGTCTTCCCCGCGCCGTTCGTGCCGAGCAACGCGAACAGCTCACCGCGCGCGACCGAGAACGACACGTCCCGGACCGCCTCGAACCCGCCTGGGCCGCCGTACCGCCGGCTCAACCCGCGCGCCTCGATCGCGGCCCCGCCGCCGCTCATCGGTCCAACCCCGGCGCGGTGTGACACACCGTCTCCGGATGGCGCGCCAACGCGGGGAAACGCGCCGACGCGGAGTAACGCGGCGACGGCCCGTTGCGGAACTGCCCGGCACGGCGGCGCAGGTACGGATCGGGGAGGGCGGCGAGCGTGCTTCTCATGTGTCGAGCATCGGAGATCGGGAGCCACCGGTGCAGTGCCGGCGCTCACCGCATTCCGTGCGCGGTTCACGGCCGGGCCATGACAGGTGTCATGCGGGGTGGTCACTCCCGCCTTTCACCATCTGAAATGCGGAGGCCATCGGGTGTACCCCCGGCGGCCCAACCCGAGGTAGACAGGACAGGAAGCGCCCTGCTCATCGATAGGTCCACGCCCAGGTCGAGCCGTTCACCGGCGACTTTCGCCGAGGAGACCGGGAGGCAGAGGTTCATGGTTGCCGTGAGGCCCCCGGAGACCGCCGTGGCCGCGCCCACCCGCCGCGGCATGGCGGCCCTGGCCGCCGTCGGGTTCGGCCTCAACTGCTGGGCGTGGCTGCTGCTGGCGTCCATCGACCCGCGCGTGTGGGGCCAGGCCGGGGTGGACGCGGGGGCCCTTCGTGCTGATCACCGCCCTCCCGATCGCCGTAGGCGCCCTCGGGCGGGTGCCGGTCGGCCTGCTGACCGACCGGTACGGGCCGCGGCTGGTGTTTCCGGCGGTCAGCCTGCTCACCGCCGTACCCGTACTGACGTTCGGCCGCCTCGACCCGCTCCCCGCGGTCGTGGCCGCGGGGTGCTTGGCCGGGCTCGGCGGCACCGCGTTTCCGGTCGGCGCGGCCGTCGTGGCGGCCAGCTATCCCAGCCGCCGCCGGGGCCTGGCCGCCGGCGTGCTCGGGCTGGGCACGATCGGTGGAGCCCTGGCCAGCACCGCCACCCGGCGGTGGTTCGGCATCGACAGCCACCGGACGGCCGCGCTCGTGCTCGCCACCCTGCTGGTGGCGTACGCGGTGGTCGCGGCGCTGGCGCTGGCCGCCGGCACCAGGTCGCGGAGCCGCCGGCCGCCGGCGTGGCGTCGCTGCGCGGACGTGCTGCGCCTGCCCGCCGGCCGCCGCCTGACGGCGCTGCATGCGCTCAGCGCCGGTGCCCTCGCCGCCCTCGCCCTATCGCTGCCGGCCTTTCTGTACACCGCCTACGGACTGAGCTGGCCGCAGACGGTCGCGCCCACCATGGGGTTCATCGCCGTGGCCGCGGCCGGACAGGTCGCCGGCGGCTGGCTGACCGACCGGGAGGACCCGGTGCGCGTCCTGACCATCTGCGGCGTCCTCGGCGCCGCCCTCGCGCTGCTGTTGGCGCTGCACCCCACGGCCGCGGACGTGGCGGCCGGGGCGATGTTCGGGCTGGCGATGCTGACCGGTATCGCGGCCGGGGTGACCTACGCACTGGTCTGCAAGCTCGCGCCACGGTCGCAGGTCGGCACGGTCTCCGGTGTGGTCGGCGCCGTGGGCGGGCTCGGCGGGCTGCTGCTGCCGCTGGCGCTCAGCGGCCTGTACGAGGTGGACGGCTCGTACGCGGTGGGTCTCACCGCGCTGGCCGCGCTGCTGCTGGGCAGTGCGCTCTACCTGCGGACCAGGCCCGGGTGGCACGGGGCCACCCTGGACCTGCTCGGCGAGCCGGCGCGGAGCCGGGACACCACCACCACGCTGGTCGCCCTCCGCGCCCGCGACGCCGCCGCGCCCGACCTGGTGGGCCGGGTGGCTGAGCTGGCCGTCTCGGACGAGCTGGTGGTGGTGTACGACGCGCGGCCCGGCGCCGGCGGTGTGCCACCGCACCAGTTCGTCGCCGCCCTGCGCCACCGGCTCCCCCGGCACCGCATCGTGGCGCTGCTCGTGGACGGGCCCCGCAACGACACCGCCGGCCGCGGGTCGTCCGCCGAGAACGACCTGGTACGGGCGATGGTCGACGAGGGCGCCGTACCGGTCGTCGTCACCACCACGCGGAATCCGCTCGCCCTCGCCACCGAGATCGCGGAGAGCCTGCCCGCCGACCGGGTGCTGCACGCCGTCGCGGACACCCCCGTCCTGCGCCCCAGATGGCCCGCCGCGCCCCTGCCGACCGCCTCCGGCGGCTGACGCCGCCGCGAACGGCCCGGGGCGCGGACGCCGCCGCAGGCGGCCCACCACCATCTGCATGTCGCCGCCGCGCCAGACGACCGACGTGGCCACGGCGGCAACGCCGATCCAGACGGCAGGTAGCAGGTGGTCCCACCACGGATGAATCGCGCGGTCCCGGACGGCGGTACCGGCGTACCCCGCCGTCATGGTGAGCATGCCTAGCACCGCGTACACGTCCCCCGGCTGCGGGAGCGTGGCGAACGCGGGCACGCGTGGCAGCACCACCAACTCTCTCGGCCGAGGCCGGTGGAAGCCGCGACGGCGAGGCCGAGGAGAACGGCTCTGCTGCGCCAGTAGGCGACAGTGTGGTCACCCGGCTCGTTATCGCTGCGCCTCGAAGTGCTCCTTCATCGCCGGGTAGTAGTCGTCGAAGTTCGGCGCCGGCTCGCCGGCGCGCGAGGCCACCAGCGCGTCGAGGTAGTACTCCCAGCCCGGTCCTACCTCGCCGACGCCCTCCGTACCGGTCAGGTGCTGCGTGAACCGCAGCTCGGTGACGCCCGCAGTCTCGACCAGCACGATGTCCAGGTGCCAGCTGCCGTGCTCGTCCACGGCGGAGACGGCCAACCGGCGCGGCGGCTCACACGCGTCGACGGTCATCTCCAGCCAGGGCCTGCCCTCCTCGTGCACCATTTGAACCCTGATCGTGCGTCCCGGCGCCGCATCCCCCTGCCACGGGCCGAACCAGCGTGCCGTGCGCGCCGAATCGGTGAGGCTTGCCCAGACGTCGGCCATGGGAGCGCGGAACGTGCGGGTCAGCACGAGGTCGTCGCCGAACAGTCGACCCGTTGGTGTCGGGCTCATGCGGTCTCCTTCTGCATCGGGGTCGGCCCGGCGGCCGTGTGCCGCTCGCGGCGGGTGCGGTAGACCTCGGTCTCCAGCGCATCGAGGCGGTGCTGCCAGCCGGACGGGCGCATCAGCCGGGTCAGCCACCCGACCAGCTCATCGAGTGGCGCGGTGACCAGTGTGTAGACACGGCGGCGTCCCTGGGTCGTGTCGCGGACCAGGCCGGCTTCGCGCAACACGCGCAGGTGGCGACTAACGGCCGGTCGGCTGATCACGAACCGGTCGGCGATCTGGCCAGCCGAGAGTGGTTCGTCGCGCAGCATCAGCAGGATTTCCCGCCGCACCTGATCGGCGATCGCGCCCGTCACCTCGTCCACGCCGGAAGCGTAACCAACAGGTTACGCTTTTGGCAACGTCGCGCCCTGGCGCCCAGCCGGCAGTGCCGGCCGACACCTGAGTGCGCGACATGTCGAGAACCCGCCGGCCGCGCTGCTCCAGGTCGCGACTGGATGGACGGATCGCGCCGACCCGACTGGGGTCAATCGGGTCTCCCCTGCCGCAGCTGATCACCGCGTTGATGTCGCAGGAGAGGTTCGCCGCGGGATCGCCGGCCAGGCGTACCGTGTCCACGGACAGCACGAACGACGCCATCAGGCTGGGGCGACCCCGGGCGCGGAAAGAGGCCAGATCCCTCGATGGGATCTGGCCTCCGAGCTGCGTGGGCGATACTGGGATCGAACCAGTGACCTCTTCGGTGTGAACGCACTACCGGTGTCCGTCAACCTGGTCCGAGAGCTGCTCTGAGCTGCGCGAACGGTCCCCTGTCGTCCGTCGTTGTCCGTGTGCGTATCGCCGGGTCGACACTCAGTTTGACACCCGAGGACATCCCCCGGAACCGCTTCCGTGTCAAGGAGATCCAGTGGGCCGGGGACCTCGGCGCGAGTAGGCCGTGAGCTGGTCAGACAGTCCACGACCGTCCGTGGGTGTCCGGCGCTGCGCTCCCCCGTTGGCTCCCCATCCGGCTCCCGACCACCTCGCCCACTTAGCGCCGTTCCGGCGTGTGGACCCCTCGCTTGTAAGCTCTGCGCGCCACGTCCAGCGTCGTCCGTCCGTGTGGGTGACCTTGGAGGGACGTCGGTCCTCCGCAGGGCGCTGGCCGGCCACGTCCACGGGAGTGGTGTAGAAGACGATCACCGTGGAGATCCGGGTTGAATTCTATGCGGCGATCGGCGCCGGGTCGGTGTGGGTGGTGGCGGGCGGGTCAGTGGGGTCGCCGTCGAGGGCGGCGAGGCGGGCCCTGTTGAGTAGTTCGAGGCCCATGTAGCGGCGTGATTCGGTCCATTCGTCGGTCTGCTCGGCGAGCACCGCGCCGACGAGGCGGATGATCGCGGCGCGGTTCGGGAAGATCCCGACGACGTCGGTGCGGCGGCGGATCTCCTTGTTCAGCCGCTCCTGCGGGTTGTTCGACCAGATCTGGCGCCAGATCTCGCGCGGGAAGTTGGTGAACGCGAGCAGGTCGCCGCGGGCGTCGTCGAGGTGCTCGGCCGCGGCAGGGAACTTCTGCTCGATTGCTTGCACTACCCGCGCGAACTGGGCGCGGACCGCGTCGGCGTCGGGCTGGTCGAACACCGTGCGGACCAGGGTGGCGACCCACGGCTGCGCGGACTTGGGCACCTTGGTGAGCAGGTTGCGCAGGTAGTGCGTCCGGCACCGCTGCCAACTGGCGCCGGGTAGGGCGGCGCCGATCGCGGCCACGAGACCACGGTGAGCGTCGGAGATGACCAGCTTGACACCGGACAAGCCGCGGGCGGTCAACGACCGCAGGAACGCCAACCAGCCAGCGCCGTCCTCGTCGCTGGCCACGTCCAAGCCGAGCACTTCGCGGCCACCGTCGGCGTTGACCCCGACCGCGACCAGGGCATGAACGTTGACGGTGCGCCCGTGCTCGCGGACCTTGACGGTCAAAGCGTCCACCCACACGAACGTGTAGTGTCCGGAGTCCAGCGGCCGGTTACGGAATGCCTCGACCTGCGCGTCGAGGTGAGTCGCCATCTCACTGACCTGGCTCTTGGACAACTGGCGCACGCCGAGTTGCTCGACCAGCTTTTCCACCCGCCGCGTCGACACCCCGAGCAGGTAACTGGTGGCCACCACGCTGACCAGGGCCTGCTCGGCCCGGCGGCGGTGCTGCAGCAACCAGTCCGGGAAGTACGACCCGGTCCGCAGCTTCGCCGATCGCCAGCTCCACCGTGCCGGCCCGGGTGTCCCACTCCCGCGCCCGGTAGCCGTTGCGGGAGTTCACCCGCTCCTGGCTGCGCTCGCCGTAGCCGGCGCCGCAGACGGCGTCGACCTCCGCGCTCATCAGCGCGTCCGCGAACGTTTTGATCATCGCCCGGAGCAGATCCGGGCTCGCCGCGTCCACGTGCTCGCGCAGCAGGCCGGCAGGGTCCACACTCTTGGGTGCGGTCATCGCGTTGGTCTCCTTTGATCTTGACTTAGCCGTCTCAAAGGATCTCCGCGATGACCGTCTTCACCTTCACGACACGCCGCTCAGCGAGCCCGTCGTACACCACCTCCGTGGACGTGGCCCGCTGGCCGCCGCCGTGCCGCTCGGTTGCTGTCACCGCTGCTGTCGCCTCAGACGTTGAAGCGGGACACCGACCGGCAGTGCGTCAACCAGAGCGGACATGCCAGCGACCTGGCGAGGCACCTTCTGGATCTTCCGTCGGTGGCGCGTTGACGAGGCTTCACACCGTCGTGTGCCTCCTGCGTGCCCCAGGAACTGCCCTCAGTCCTCCCGGGAGGCTGAACTGGCCAGCGCGAACAGGGTTCGCATGCTCCCACTGCCTGCGGGTCTCGACCGATATCCAGGAGGGCCAGGTCACAGGTTGAAGATCCGCAGCACAGAGTCGAAGGAGATCCTGATGCGCAGGCCCAGTAGGGAACCGGCATGTGAGGATTGGGACACGTGTACGCTTTGCCCCGTTCAGATAGAATTTTCCCATGCAGTTGCAGCAAGAATCCTCCGTACACCGCTTGCCCGACTTAGACGATACGCAGGAGATTCCTGTTGTTAGCGACGAAGCGAAGGACAGAATCGCCCTTTGGCGAGAGCGGAGTAACATAATTCGCGACGTCAGCGGCGCCCTTGCGCTGGCGGTAATTCCGATTTTTTGCATCAAAGTGCTGCTCATGGCCGGGTACGATGAAACCGTCGCCTTAGCAATTGTGAGCAATTCCTCAATAAATACAATCCTTACCGGAACTCTGTCTTCCTTAAGTGCAATTCTTGTACCAGTTGCCATCGCCGTCGGCGTATACTACTCCGGAAAAGCATTTAGCATCAAGCATGCTTCCACTTATATGTGGCTAATCTTTACTCCGTCGCTCCGGAACTTCAGACACGGGTTGGTCAGGCGCACATTGCCATCGAAAGCCTGTGAGCTATTCAGTTCCGTTATCGTTGCCTCTTTGATTTTCGGCACGGGTCCTGGAGGGATCTTCTTCGCTTCAGCATACTTTCTCTTTCGAAAGGGGGTCCTAGCTGGGCGAACTGCGACATCGTTTGAGTGGGGAATGAGGCTGTGGTTTATCTTGTACGGTGCATTCGTGGCCTACTACGCCATGTTCGCACCTTGGTTGCCGCCGGAGGTTGTCCAGGTTGACGGCAAGCCGCGCACGGTCAATGTTCTATCCGCGACAACTGACTCGGTCGTGGTTTTTGACGTCCAGAGGAAAGTCGTACTACGGGTATCGGGACCGGCACTCAAAACGCGGCAATTCTGCAGGAGCCTTTCAGGGCCTTCATCCACAGACCCTAGGCCACAGTGCCCGAAGTAGTTTGCAAGTCAGCGCCGAATAGTCGTCGAACGTACGCAGGGGCCGCACGTCCGCTGACGTCAGGCTGGCCTCGCACCTGGGGCGTCGCCCTCACCGGTGCCAGATCCCCGGGGGGCCCGCCGGGTCAAGGTGGAGCGCCCCACGGACGTACGACCTTGACCCGGCGGGCCCCCCGTCAGGGGACGATGGCGGCGGGGAGGGTGATGCCCTAACGGAACCGCCGACGGACCGCGCGTGGTGGCGGTCCGCGCGCCGCCGCGAATGGCCCACCGGTGCGGCATACACCTGGACCGCGACGCGCCCGTGCTGCCTTTGCCTCGGCGGCCCGGGCGTTGTCGTGTGAGCGCCAGCCGCCGGGCGCTGGCGTGGCCGAAGCGCAGCGGCAGCGGAGCCCGAGGCCACGCGCCCTGGCGGCGGCGCTGCGGCCCGCTTGTCGGGCCGCCTTGAAGCTGTACAGAAAGTTTGCGCAACTTGGGTCCTGACCAGGGCGGTCGGTGGACGCATGGCCCGACGGCCACCGTCATGCTGGCGCCGAGATCATGGCAGCCTTACGGTGGTGTCCATGTCCATGCCCACGGCCGAGAAGGCGGCGGAGCTCGCGGCTGCCGTACTAGCCTCCGCACTTCCTCGTCGATGGCGGCATGTTCAAGCTGTCGGCCGCAAGGCGGCCACGCTCGGCAGGTCTTTGCTGGAGGTCGACGCCGAGTCGTTGGTGGCAGCGGCTTGGCTCCACGACGTGGGCTACTCCCCGACGATCGTCGACACCGGGCTTCACGCCCTCGACGGCGCGCGATGGGTGCTACGGCAGGGCTTCTCAGACCGTATCGCTGCTCTGGTTGCGCATCACTCATGTGCACTGTTTGAGGCGGACGAGCGTGGCCTCTCGGCCGTGCTAGCAGGGGAATTCCCGCGAGAGAAGTCGCCGACGGCTGATGCGCTGTGGTACGCGGACATGACGACCGGTCCAGACGGTGCCGATGTCGAGGTCGGTCAGCGCTTGGCCGAGATCCGGCAGCGCTACGGTCCTGATCACCTCGTGACGCGCTTCTGGAAGCGCGCGGAACCCGACTTGATGGCGGCCGTCAGTCGTACGCAACGGTTGCTCCAGCGTCAGCCAATGTAGGGCTTCGCTCGCTCCTCGAACCCGTGATCGATCCGCAGCCTCATCGATGGATGCATCGGAAGCTGTTCCAGTTGCTCCCTCGATACCCACCGGACCTCGGATGACTCGTCGCTGGTCTGCGGCTGGCCGCTGACGTACCGAGCTCGGAAGCAGATCGAGAACTGCTGCCTGACCTCTCCGTCGCTGTACTCGACGACATGATTTGGATCGGTGTAGATCCCCACCACATCGGTCACCTCAATCTGGATTCCAGATTCCTCCAGCGTTTCCCGGACTGCAGTTTGCGCGATGTACTCGCCGAAGTCCTGAGCACCGCCGGGTAGCGCCCACAGGCCGTTGTCGGTACGGCGAATGAGGAGTACCTGACCCTGTTCGTCCAGGACAAACACGGTCACCGCGACAACGATGCTATTGGCCGCAGGAGCGTCGGGGGCGTGGAAGTGCTCGATCCTCGTCACGGCTCTAGCCTGTCATGACCGGCTGCCAGGCGGGTTCACCGCTCGACCACACGCGCTCGAAGCTATCAGCGTACGTCCCGAACAGGTCCCCTCCGGCAAGGCGTCGGAGGTGGATGACAGGAGCATGCGCTGCGGGGAAACCGTAGACGTGCGTGTTCACGATCATGTCGTCGTCGAAGCGATAGATCGAGTTGTACAGCGGTGTTCGATGATACCGGGCCTGGATGTTCTCCACACCCTGAAGCTTTGAATAGAAGGCCATGACGTTGCGGACCTTGCCGGCCATGGCGTCCCCGATACCCTCCTCTGCACCTCGACGAGCGACCGCCTCGGACTCGGGGTCCCCCAGCAGGATCTCGACTCGGGCGCCAGCTTCCGCCTTCGCCTTCAGCGTGGGAATCAGGCATGGCAGTTGTTCCGGAAGGAACAGGCCCGAGTAGACAAGGATGCCGATCCGGTCGTGTGCTTGTACGAGGAGCTGTTGCCAAAGGTCAGTGGGTACCGCGGAGCGGCGTGAATAGATGTGCACGACTTCTGACTCAGCCACTCTGGCCGCTCGCTCTGGCGGCAGCGCATTGGGCCAGAGGTAGGACTCGGTCTGCTGCAACAACGCGGCGATCGCGTGGCGGTGTCGCGGATACGGCGCACGGTCCAACGTCACCCACCGTTCCGCCGTCTTGGGGTTGACGCCGAGGCGCTCAGCCAACGCATGCGGCGTGAGGCCGGTTCTCAACATCGCGTCTCGGAGCCGTTCGTTCGCCATGATCACCTACCCAGGGACGTCTAGGGACGCACCAATTATAAGGAAGACGTCCCGAGAAGTCCAGCCCTGTGGTGATGCCGTGATGGCTCGCCGCACGAAAGTGGATCCACCAAAGAGCACTCGTCCATCGGGGACGCGCTCTAGAGACGGAGGTCTACTCGTGAAGTTGTACGTGGACACGAAGGGCAAGCAGGTGACGGTGTCGAGGGATCCGGAGCCGAAGGCGGACCAGAACGGTAATCAGCGGTCGGAGAGGGGAACGGGCCGGCTCATGTGGTCTACCCAGGTCTTCGTGCTCGACGAGACGGGTGGCGAGGTGATCACGGTCACGACGGCGGGTGAGAAGCCGAACGTGAGCGTGGGTCAGCTGGTCACCGTGGAGCAGATGGAGGCTATTCCGTGGGCGACCAACGGGCGTAACGGTGTGGCGTTCCGGGCGATCTCGCTGAAGCCGGCCACCGGTTCGGCGGCGAAGTAGGTTTTCGCACCCCTTCTTGCTGTGTGCCACCGGTGTCCGTGGCTACTGATCAGCGGCCGGTTTGCCGCTGCCCCTGGTGATCCGCTTGGCGGAGTCTTTGAGCGAAGGGAGCTTCGTCGTGCAGACGAAGAGCATGTTCCACTACTTCATTTCCTACACGTTTGTCACGGGCCAGGGTCAGTCCTTCGGCAACTGTGACGTTCGTCTTCCCGCTCCCGTGACGGGGATGGAAGACGTGCGGCGTCTGGAGCAGGCGCTGCGCGACCGCCACCACGTCGGCAGTGTCGTGATCTTGAGCTTTGCGCGGCTGGCTGCTGAGCAGCCGAACTGAAGCAGGCATCGGGGTCGGGCATGGGTGATCACACCTGACCGGCCCCGCTGCCACCCCCGGTTGTCCCCCCTGGTGAAGGGAGTACCTGACCATGACCGTTCAAGCGGTGCAGAAGCCTCGGCCGGATACGGCCAAGGAGCGCACCCGTGAGGAGATCGCGCGTGCGCGTCGGGAGCGTGACGACGCGGTCCGTGGTGAGTACGAGCACCTGATGAACATCGCGTGGGCGCATCACCACGCCGCGACCGCGGCGATCCTGGCTGCTTCCCACGCTGCCGGTATCGGCAACGACGAGCGCCGGGAGTTGATCGAGCAGGCCCTGGGCTGTCTGACCCGGACGCGGAACTGGTTGGACCAGGCCGCCTACGCGGTGCACGACACCAGCGACGACGAGCCGCCCTTCTAGCGGGGCGGCCCGCCATCACCGTGATCCATTGACCTGGCGCGGGGTCGGAAACCGGGCTACCAACCTGCCGACCCCGTGCCTACCAATCCCACCCCCGCTTGTTTTGGGAGGAGATTCGTCGTGTCCAAGTCTAGTACTGTGCGCGGGTTCGGGCGCCGTACCGGCACCGTGACCGTGATCGAGGCCCGGGTTCATACCGGCTCTGCGCGGCGGGCGAGGCTGGCCGCCATCCTGACCGCTGTCGCGGTCACTGTCCTTTACGCCGTCATGTTCGCCGCGCGGTGGCCGCACCCTATCGCGGCGCTGCTGATCGGCGCCGGTATCGGCGCCCTGACCGCCGCCCCGGTCTGGGTGCTGGTGCGGGCCTGGCCGGTCATCGTCAGGGTCTGGTGGTGGCTACCCGAACTGCTCATCGCCGCCGCCCTCGGGTGGGTGTGGACCCAGTTGGTCGCGCACACCCCCACCGCGCTGGCCCTGGTGTTGGTGGCCGCCACAGCGGCCGTGTGTGGCCTGGTACCCCGGGTGCGGCGCGCCCTGGTCGCGGTGTACCACTGCTTCGAGGTCCGGCACCGGCTGCGGACCTGTTTCACCGCGTTCATCGTGACCAACCGGCACGGTTCGCTGCCGCTGATCCTGTGGGCCCGTCCCACCCCCGTAGGGGAACGGGTGTGGATCTACCTACGCCCCGGCCTGTCCCTGGCCGACCTGCAAACCCGCTTGGACAAGATCGCCGCCACGTGCTGGGCGACCAGCGTCACGGCGGAGCGGGCCGGAGCCAACGCCGCCTACATCGTCGTGGATATCAAGCGGCGGGAAGCCCTCACGGCCACTGTTGCGTCCCCGCTGCCCGGCCTGGTCACCGTGCCGGACACCCCGCAGGGCATCACCACCCTGCCGACCGCACCCACCTCACCGGCTGCCCCGGGTGGTGCGGTCGGCAGGGTGGTGA
>DATMJT010000156.1:0-5738 GCA_035553735.1 Pilimelia sp. | reverse complement strand
GCCCGTCCTGGTGCGCGGACCCCGGCCACCCGAACGACACGCTGCCCGCCGACCGGCAGTGCATGTCCGACCAGCCCGGGGACACCGTCCTCACCGGTGACGCGCAGGTCGGCGCGTACGCGGCCCGTCACCCGGCGGGGCAGGTCAAGGTGCGGGTCCATGTGGAGCCGTGGGACCGCGCCGGGGCCGAGACCCCACTGTCGGTGACCGATGCCCGCACTTATGCGGCCGTGATCCTCGCCGCGTGCGACCTCGCCGAGCAGGCGGAGACAGGTCGCCGCTGACCGTGCCCGGGACCCGTCAGCTCGTCCTCGGAGGCGCCGGCATGGTCGGCGCCTCCACCGCTGCCGTGTCCGCCGCCAGCCTGTACGAGCTGGCGCAGGCGTGCGGCATCCCCGGCCCCCTCGCCGCCGCCCTCCCAATCGCACTGGACGCCGGCGCCGCGGTCGCCGCCCTCGTGTGGGTCACCGAACGGGGCGGGCTGCGCCGCTGGGGCCGCGGGATCGCGCTCGCTGCGCTCGGCGCCACCCTGGCCGGGAACGGCGCCGCGCACGCCATCACCACCGGGTATCTGACCGTCACCCTCCCGCTCGTCCTCGCGGTGGGGGCGTGCATCCCCGCGATGCTGTTCGCGACGGTGCATTTGGCCGCGCTGATGACTCAACCCCCTACCCAGGTAGAGAAGCGGCCACGGCGCAAGCTGCAGAGCCGTAGTGGTGCACCGACGAACACCGCAGCCCGGGAACCGCTACGCGCGGTTGACGCGGCGCCCGCGCCGTGGGCGGCCCGCGCCCGCGAACTGATCGACGGCGGGGTCCCGAAGGCCACCGCGTACCGCCGCGCGAAGCGGGAACACGCCGATGTCGTCGCCTGACCCGGACGAGGTGGACGCCGAGATCGTCGAGGGCCCCTGGCCCACCCGGGCGGTCGCCGTCGTCCCCGATCAGCCCGGTCACTGGCCAGACCTCGACGATCCCCCCGACGATGTCCGGGACGATCCGGACGGGGCGCTGGCCGTGTGGCTCGCCGACGTCGCCGACCGCGCCGCCCTGCCCAGCCTCGACCATCTCACCGCCCGCGTCTGCTGGTGGTGGCGCACCACCCGCCGCGCCACCGTGTGGGCGCTCTGCCACCCGCACACCCTCGCGTGGCGGCCGGTCCGACCGATCCTGCGCGGTACCGCAGTCACCTGGCGGTGCTGGCGGACCTGGTGCACCGAAGCCGACCTCGCCGACCTCGTCCTCGCCGCGCCACCGGGGCAAGCCGGGCAGCTCGCCGCCGCGAAGGAACTCCGCGAGGCCCGCGCCGGGCACCGGCGCCTGTCCACCCTGATCGTGCTGCTCGTCGTAGCCGGTGCCGCCGCGGCGTGGTGGACGCGCCCCGTCCTGCTCGTCGCCCTGGCCGTTGTCGCGCTCGCCGTCCTCGGCGTCGTCGGGTACCGCCACCCCGACCCCGACGCGCCACCCCCGGCGCGGCGACGCACCCTGCTGGAGGAAGGCGCCCCGCTCGGAGCGCTGTCCGCGTCGATCCTGGAGCGGCTCAACGCCGACGGGGTCCGCGCCGAACTGGCCTCCCCGCTGCGAGTGCACCCCGGCGGGCAGTACCGCGTCCTCGTCACCCACGAGGACGCCATCCGCCCGGAACACCTCCGCGGCCTCGAACGTCACCTCGCCGCCCGCGCCGGGTCGATCCGCCTCGTCGGCACCGACGACGCCGGCACCTCGGAGCTGCGGCTACCCACCCGCGATCACCTCGCGCACGTCCCCTGCCGGGCGTGGGCACCGACCGGGTCCCGGTCGGTCACCGACCCGGCGCCGCTGTGGCTGCGCGACGACGGCGACCCCTCCCCGCCGGTGCTCGCCGCGATCCACGTCGACATGGTCGGCACCACCGGCTCGGCCAAATCATCCGGGCTGCAGGAGTTCATCTCGTTCTTCGGCGAGTGCGCCGACGTCTACCCGGTGTTCGCCGACCTGACGATGGGTCCGCTCGGCGCGCTGAACCGCCGGGTGCTGCGCCGCACCGCCTACGACGAGGACGCGCTGCACACGCTGCTGGACTGGGTGTGGGCGCGGGTGCAGGAACGGCACCTCGAGCTGCACCGGCTCGCCGAGTCCGACGACGACGACGCCCCCACCGAGTGGGACCTGCAGTGGGGGGCGCAGATCGAGGTGGTGATCGACGAGTACTCCTACGTCGCGCAGCTCCCCGAGCTGCACGCGAAGGTGGAACGGATCATGCGGGTGGGCCGGAAGGTCAAGGTGTGCGTGATCCGGGCGTCGCAGAAGGCGGGGAACGCCGACCTCGGCTCCACGGTGGCGGCGTCCCTGGTGGGGCTGAAGATCCTGCTGGCGTGCACCGAGCGGGACACCACGTCGATGCTGTCCACCGGGCACCGTGACCAGGGGTGGGCGCCGCACCTGTTCCGCCCGGCCGTGCCCGGCGACCCGCGCGACGCCGGCCGCTGTTACGTGTGGGGGCCGTCGCACCGGGACCCGGAGGTCCACCGGTTCCACACCCCGCTCGACCCGGGGGAGGTCAAGCGCCGGGACCGCCGCCGCGCCGCGGATGGCCTGCCGAACCTGGACGGCACCCCGCCGGGGGAACGGCCGGCGATCCTGCTGTCCCCGGTGCAGACCGCTGTCGAGGACATCTTCACCGAACGGGCCGCCCCGTGGTTACCGACGGCGGTACTGCTGGCCGACCTCACCGACCGCGGGCATTCGGTCGCGGCGGCGCAGCTGGGTGACGAGCTCGGCAACTGCGGGTCCCGGGAGCCGTGGGACGGAAAGCCGCAGGTCCGCGGATACCGGCTCGCCAATGTGCACCGGGCGTGGGGTGTCGAACAGTGACCGCCCCCCGGCCCGGTTTCGGGTGTGGTTCGGCCCTGGCGGCGACCTGTCTACGGCGGCCGCCGAGCCGGGCCAGTCAAGCCGCAGTCACCCCCAGGACAGGGCGGGGGACAGGGTGAGTGTCTGGTGGCTGGCGGGAGCGCTGGTCGTCTTGGTGGTCGTCGCGGTTGTTGGGAGCCGGCGGGCGCGCCGCGCGGTGATCCGGGGAATCCGCCGGCGGGGGCAGGCCGCGGCCAAGGTCCGCGCCCGCGACCGCCGCGCTGCCGCGGCCAGGCAGCGGCCGGCGCCGTTGACCGGTCGGGCGCAGCCGGTGCGCCGCGCCCCGGTGGTGCGGACCGCGCGGTGCTCGGCGGCGTGCCGGACCTCCCGTAAACCCGCCTACGACAAGGCGGGCCGGCTGCGCTGCGACTGCCCGTGCGGGGGGCGGGACCACGGCCGGTACCGCCCGAACACCGCCGCCGCCGTGCGCGCCACTACGGCCCCGCGCCGCGGCAGGGGGCGGGGGGCGACGTGAACGGCACCACCCACGCCGTCACGGGCGCCGCGGCCGGTGCATGGGCCGCGGTCGCGCTCCGACCCGCCCCGGGAGTCGCGCTGGCCGGGATCGTCGTCTCAGCGGTCGCCGCGCTCGTCCCGGACACCGACCATCCGTCGTCGCGGCTGGTCCGCTCGTTCGGTCTCACCGTGCGCTGGGGTACCCGCCGGTGGTGTGTCGGTCCCGGCCCACTGCTGTGCGCCGCGGTCCGCGTCGTCTCGCACGCCGCGACTGGTCGCCGGCACCGCGGGTTGTCCCACTCTCTGGTGTTCGCGCTGCTCGTCGGTGGTCTCACCGGGGTTGTCTCAGCCTGGTGGGTGCCGCTGTCTCACGCCGTCCACCTGGGACTGGTCGGCTGTCTCGGGGTGACTGCCGCGCTCGTCGGGGATCTGGTGACCCGGGCCGGTCTCGACCACCTGCTGTGGCCGTCTCAGCGACGGGTGGCGATACCGAAGCGGTGGCGGATCCGCAGCGGCGGTCCCGTCGAGCGGTGGCTGGTCCTGCCCACTGTCTCAGTGGCCGCCGCGGTCGGGACGGTCGCGGTCCTCGCGGGGTGGGGGGTGCCCGGTGCCGGGTGAGCCGACCGTCGAGATCCTGATGCCCGGCGGACTCGCCGCCACCCGCCCGCGCCGGCCGGTGCGCCACGACATCCGGGACTCCCCGCTGTGGGTGGCGGGGCACAGCCTGTCCGGGCGGGTCGTCACCGACCCCCGGGAGATCCGGCAGGTCGGGTTGCGGGTGCGCTGGTACGCCCAGCCGTGGCGGGCGCGGATGTTCCGGCGGTGCCCGCATGGTTGAGCTGCTCGCCGGGGCGCTGCTGGGGTTCACCCTCGCCGGGCACTACCACCTCGACGGCGGGACCGGGGTGGTGCTGGCCGCTGGGATCGCCGCGGGGTTCTACGCGTCGTCGTGCTGGTGGTTTCCCCGGCGACGGTGCTGGCGCTGCTCCGGGGCGAAGTGGCGCGGCGACGGGCGGGGGAACCTGCGGGAACGGCGCTGCCTCGTCTGCGGCGGCGCGGGCACGCTGCGCCGGCCGGGTGCGGTGCTGCTCGGGGTCCGTCACGGTTCGTGACGCCACCCAATAGGGTGCCCAGTCGGTACCACGGCAGCCCGTGTTCTCATCCCTGGCACGTTATGGTCAGGGGATGTCTCGCCGCGCCGCAACCTACTTGAGGATCAGCGAGGATCGGGACGGCACCGGGCTGGCCGTCGCCCGGCAACGTGAGGACTGCCACGCCTTGATCGCTGCCCGCGGATGGGTAGCCGTCGCCGAGCACATCGACAACGACACCTCCGCCGCCGGCCGCAAACGCCGCCCCGGGTTCGAGCAACTCATGGCCGACATCGAGGCCGACCACATCGACACCATCGTTGCCTTGTCACTGGACCGGCTCACCCGCAACCGGCGCGACCAACTACGTCTCATCGAGACCTGCCAGCGACACCGAACCCTTGTCGCGCTCGTCAAGGGCTCAGATGTCGACATGACCACCGCGGTCGGGCGAGCCATGGCCGACATGATGGCCGTCTGGGCGCGAATGGAGATCGAACAGAAGTCGGAGCGGCACCGCCGGCAGGTGTTGCAGGCTGCCCGTGCAGGGCAACCGGGTGGCGGTCCGCGGGCGTTCGGCTACCTGCCCGGTGGCCGCGAGCCCCATCCTGTGGAGGCGCCGGTGGTCGCAGATCTGTACCACCGTTTCCTCGCCGGGGCGCCACTGAACACTCTTGCGGCCCAACTCAACAATGACGGGCACGTCACCCCCCGCGGCGGCCGGTGGGGCGCCAGTTCCGTGCGGGTAGTGTTGGCGAACCCCCGCTACGCCGGGTTGCGTGGTCTGCGCCCACTCATAGACGAGACCAGTGAGCGTCGCGCACGCTGGCACGACGTCATCGCCCCGGGACAGTGGCCGGCCATCGTGGACGAGTCGACGTGGCGGGCAGCGGACGCGATCCTGCGCGACCCCTCCCGTGGCACCGGCCCGGTCACCCGCGGCGGTAACCAGCCGCGGCACCTGCTGTCCGGGATCATCACGTGCGGGGTATGCGGACAACCGATGAAGGCCGGCAGCGGCAACGGCGGCACCCGCACCTACCGGTGCCCCACCGACCGGGCCCGCAGCACGGTCGGCCCGCACATCGTGCGGTCCGCGGCACACCTGGAGGCCTACATCACCCAGGTGCTGCTGGAACGACTACTCCGCCCCGACGCTGCGGCGTTGCTCGCCCCGGTCGCTGACGGCGAGGCGGAGGTCGATGTGCTCCGGGGCCGCGCAGTGGAGCTGCGCGCGCAGCTGAGGGGCCTCGCCGCTGACCCGTACCTGCTCCCGATCGAGCACCCCGTCGGCGTAGTC
>DATMJT010000155.1:0-2806 GCA_035553735.1 Pilimelia sp. | reverse complement strand
ATCCACAGCCGTACTCCGTCCTCACCGACGCTGGCCACGCGCCGACCATCCGCAGACATGCCGGCCGACCGGACACGATCCCGGTGGCCAGACAGGAAGATCTTGCGCCCCGGCCGCCGGACTTCCCGCAACCAAAGGTCACGCTCGTTGTCCTCCGTCAGCGCCAGCGGCCCCGCGGGTCCGTACGTGACAGCGAGCACCCGGCCGGTCGTCGCAGTCACCACCGCGTTGGTGTCACCCACCGCCAGTGAAACCTCGACGATCGACCCGTCGGTTCCGTAAAGGGCTCCAGACCCGTACACGCCTGAGGTGCCGTCAGCGCTGAAGGCCAGCCGCGTGGTGAACGGATTCGCCGACCACGGACGCGGCGCGTCACTGGAAGCCCATGTCCAGATGCTGGTCTTGGGTCTCTCATCGCCGTCCGCAGCCACCGGAGTGATCAACAGCCCGGACCCGTCGGGCGTGAATCCGCCAACGCTCATGTGGAGATAGTGCGAGCCGCCCGTGGACGCACGCACACGATGCTCGGCTACCGCTTGGCGTAGCACCGACTCGGTGTCAGGGTTCGGTTGCCGTTCGTACGCTTGTGTTGCCAATGACAGGGCGGACGCGGGGTCGATGGACAGTTGGGCACGCGCGTTGGCGGCGAGCTGACCGGCGATCGCGGCGTCCCGCTCCGTCTGGGCTCGCCGGGCCTGCACAACGACAACCGCCGCCAGTATCGCCACCACGACGCTGATGGCCGCGGTCCCAGCGACGCCGAGGCGCCGCCTCCGTCGGCGCGCCGCCACCTCGGCGGCGACCGCAGAGGTGCTCGCGTCGAGAAACCGCCGCTCCCGCCGGGCCAGCCGGTCGAGGTTGCCGTCGATCCACTTTACTGCCTGGGACAGTCGAACCCCGCGGTACAACCCGCCCGAGTCGCGACCGGTCGCCTCCCAACTCGTGCTGGCCTCCGTGAGCTGGCGATGGATTCGCAGGCCTTCACGATCCTCGTCGATCCACGCGCGGAGGCGGGGCCAGGCCCGGACGAGGGCCTCGTGCGCGATCTCCACGGTTCCGTCGTGCCGCAGGATCAGGCGCGCGTCTGCCAGGCGGTTCAACACTACAGCGAGATCGGGTTGCGGGTCGCCGATCTCGTCCAGCGCGACCCTCCGCAAAGTGACCTGGCCGTCGGCACCGACATCGACCATCCGAAGCAGGATCTGCCGGGTCAGCTCGCGCTCGGACGCGCTGAGTTCGGCGTATACACGCTCGGCCGTCTGCGTCACAGCGCCAGCCAAGCCGCCGGTCACGGTGTACGCGGCAAGTGTCAGCGTCCTGCCGCGGCGATGCTCCCACGCTTCGAGTAACGCGTGGGACAGCAAGGGCAGGGCGCCGATGCGGCCACTGGCCTCAGCCACGACCGTGGCGACGAGTGCGCCGTCGACCGTGACACCGACACGCTGAGCCGGGCGCGTGACCGCCTCCCGCAACTCCGCGGCAGCCATGGCCGGTACCACCACTTGGGCGTCCGTGAGCGCCGCGGCGAGATCGGGGTGCTCGGCACAGTTCGCATAGAAGTCAGCGCGTACCGCCACCACCACCCGCAGGCGGCACCTAGGCGTCCGTACGCCCGCCAGCAGCAGCGCGAGGAACTCGCGCCGCTCGTCGTCGGGACAGAGGGTGAACAGCTCCTCGAACTGGTCGATCACCAACAGAAGTTCCGCACGCGCGGGCGCCCCGTCCAGCACACGACGGACGACAGGAACCAGATCATCGAGGGGCGCGGCCAGGTCGTCCCGGATGGTCGCCGCCCACGCGGTCAGGCTAGCCAGGTGCCCAGCGAGTTCGCGGCAGGGTGATGCCGTTGGTGTCATGACGACCACGGGGCAGACGGTGCCGCCGGTCAGCACGCCGCATCGAGCAGCGGCCACCACCCCCGCCCGCAACACCGACGACTTCCCTGATCCGGAGGCGCCGAACACCGCGACGAACCGCCGCCCGCGTAGCCGGACCAGCAGATCGTCGACCAGGGCGCTGCGACCGAAGAACCATGCGGAATCCTCCGGCTGGTAGGCCGCCAAGCCTCGATAGGGTGCCGGGATCGCAGGTTCCGACGTCGCGTCCTCCACGCCACCCCGGCCGTTGAGCTGAGCCTGGGCGGCTAGCCACCGGGCCTGCCATGCCTCCCGGTCCCCGCCACACGCCTCGACATAGGCCAAGGCCACCGCAAGCGTCGGCAGCCGGCGCCCGCCTGCCGCTTCAGCCAGGGTGGTCAACGAGAAGTGCGTTCGTCGGGCCAGTTGACGATAGCCGGGGTTGCCGGCCTTCACCCGCAGTTCACGCAGCTCGGCGGCGAACTGTTCCACCACCCCCGCGTCCCGGTCCAACGGACGTTCAGGCCTTGGCACCGATTCACCCTCCCTGGTACGGACCCCGCTACATCGAGCTTTCGCTATCGGATCAAGCCTGTTTGCGATATGTCACGGAACGGACACCGAGAAGATCGCGGTCAACCGCGCCCGAACGGACGTGCTGCGGCGGGCAACCTTCACTTCTCTGCCCGCCGGGCAGGAGCCGCGGTTCGCCAGGCACAAGCACCTCGTCTCACCTCGGTGCGAAGCCGCGGCAGGTCTGGATGCCGCCGCGCCGGCCGCCGTCCATTCAGGCGGCCAGTCGGACAGTGTGAGGTGCCCCCGCTTTCCCGGAGCGGTGGTTACCTGCCGCCGGTTGGCGTAGGCGTGAGGATAGCCGTCTTGGTGTGATCTTGTTGGTGGTGCCGGGCGGTCTCGTACTCGTCGGGGCTGAGGTAGCCCAGTTCGCGTTG
>DATMJT010000154.1:0-3771 GCA_035553735.1 Pilimelia sp. | reverse complement strand
AGCCCCTATGCGACGCGGACGCAGGGCCGCGCTGGCCCGCCGCCACCGGGGCCACCGGATGCCGGCCACCGCGCGACCCTTCCCCGCCCTGCTGCGCGCCGTGCTGGAGCAGAAGGTCACCGGCGCCGAGGCGTACCGGGCGTACGCGGCCGTGGTGCGGCACTTCCGCGCCCCGGCCCCCGGCCCGCTGCCCGGCCTGCTGCTGCCGCCCGACGCCGCGGACGTCGCCGCCACCCCGTATTGGGTGCTCCACCGCCTGGGAGTCGAGCAGCGCCGCGCGCAGACCCTGTCCCGCGCCGCCGCGGCCGCCGACCGGTTGGCGCGCTGCGCCGACGCCGCCGAGGCCACCGCCCGGCTCACCGCGCTGCCCGGGATCGGTCCGTGGACGGCGGCCGAGGTCGTGCGCACCGTCCACGGTGACCCGGACGCGGTCAGCGTGGGCGACTACCACCTGCCGCACCTGGTCACCTGGGCCCTGGCCGGACAGCGCCGCGGCGACGACGCCCGGATGCTGGCGCTGCTCGCCCCGTTCGCCGGGCACCGGGGGCGGGTGTGCCTGCTGCTGGCCGCCGGCGGCCACGGGCCCCCGCGACGCGGGCCGCGAGCGGCCGTCCGGTCGTTCGCAACCTTCTGATCCGGTTTCGGGCACCGGCTGTCGGTGCGCTGGGGCAGACTGGGCGCCGTGCGCCTACCGGTCCTGCCGCCCATCGAGCCGATGCTCGCCACGCCCGTGCCCCGGATCCCCACCGCCGAGGGCATGGTCTACGAACCCAAGTGGGACGGCTACCGCTGCATCGTCTTCCGCGACGGCGACGAGGTGGAGCTGGCCAGCCGGGGCGGCAAGACCCTCACACGCTACTTCCCCGAGGTGGTCGCGCAGGCCCGCGCCCAGCTGCCGCCCCGCTGCGCGGTCGACGGCGAGCTGATCGTCGTGCGGCGGGAGCCGGGCCAGCCGCCCCGGTTGGACTTCGAACTGCTCGGCCAGCGCATCCACCCCGCCGCCAGCCGGATCGCCCTGCTGGCCGACCAGACCCCGGCCGAGTTCGTCGCGTTCGACCTGCTGGCCCTGGCCGACGAGGCGCTGCTGACCCGGCCGTACGCGCACCGCCGCGCCCGGCTGGAGCAGGCCCTCGCCGCCGCGGTGCCGCCGGTGCACCTCACGCCGGTGACCGACGACGTGGACACGGCCCGCCGCTGGTTCGACGTCTTCGAGGGGGCCGGGCTGGACGGGCTGATCGCCAAACCACCGGAGCTGCCGTACGAGCCGGGCAAGCGACTGATGTTCAAGGTCAAGCACGCCCGGACCGCCGACGTCGTGGTGGCCGGCTTCCGCTGGCACAAGTCCGGACCGGTCGTCGGATCGCTGCTGCTGGGCCTGTACGACGAGGCCGGCACGCTGCACCACGTCGGCGTCTCCGCGTCGTTCACCGCCGCCCGGCGCGCCGAGCTGCTCACCGAGCTGGCGCCGTACCGGGACGTGGCCGCCCACCCGTGGACCGGCGCCGATCACGACGGAAGCCAGCGGGTGCCCGGCGGGGTGAGCCGCTGGACCGGCACGAAGAACCTGGCGTGGGTGCCGCTGCGGCCCGAGCTGGTGGCGGAGGTGGCCTACGACGCCATGGAGGGCGACCGGTTCCGGCACACCGCCCGGTTCACCCGGTGGCGGCCCGACCGGGACCCCCGCTCCTGCGGGTACGACCAGCTCGACCGCCCGGTGCGCTTCGACGTCGACGCCGTGCTGGCCGGTTCGCCGCTGGCCACCGCGCCGACCGCCGAGCGGCCGGCGGCCGGCGCACCGGCCGCCGCCCCGCCGGCACGGGCGGACGGCCCGCGGGCACGGGCCGACACACCGCGGGCGGAGCCGGGCACCGGCGCGCACGGGCGTGGTTAGGCACCGGCGGGCGGTCGGCCCGGTGGCCGCGCTTGTCGTCGGCGCGCTGCTCGGCACCGGCTGCACACCGCCGCCCGGCCGGGACCCGGGCACCGACGACGCCGGGCGGGCCCCGGACCGGGCCCCCACCACCAGCGTCGGGGCATCGGCGCGCTGGCGGGCCTGCCCGGAGCTCGCCCGCGAGATCGCCGGACGCCCGGCGCCGGGGACGCGGTACGACTGCGCCACGGTCACCGTGCCGCGGGACTGGCCGCGACCCGCCGGGCCCGCCGCCGCGACCACGGCGGCCACCGTCGCCGGCCCGGGCGCCGGGGCGGGGCCCACCGCCGCGACGACGCCCACCGGTCGCAGCGGCGGTGCCGACCCGACCGGCGCCGGCGGTGACACCGGCACCATGGAGATCGCCCTGCTGCGCGCCCGCGCCGGCGACCAGCGCCGCCGGATCGGCGCCCTGCTGGTCAACCCGGGCGGGCCGGGCGGCTCCGGCATCGAGACCGCGGTGCACCTGTCGTTCGGGCCCGGCTCCGGCGGCCTGCCGCGCGAGGTGCTCCGCCGATTCGACGTCGTCGGCTTCGACCCGCGCGGGGTGGGTCGGTCCAGCCCCGTGGACTGCATCGACGACCGGGACCTCGACGCCTCGTTCGGCGCCGACCCCGACCCGGTGGAGCAGCGCGACTTCGACGCGCTGGTCGCGCTCAACCGGCGGATCGGCGACCGGTGCGCCGCCCGCTACGGCGCCGACGGCCTGGCCCGGTACGCCACGGTCCAGGCCGCCCGGGACATGGACGCCGTACGCGCCGCGGTGGGCGACGACAAGCTCACCTACCTCGGCTACTCCTACGGCACGCTGCTGGGCGCCACCTACGCCCAGCTGTTCCCCCACCGCGTACGGGCCCTGGTCCTCGACGGCGCGGTGGACCCGGGGCAGGACATGGTGGCCGCCTCGGAGGGCCAGGCCCGCGGCTTCGAGCAGGCGTTCCGCGCCTTCGCCGCATGGTGCCGCCGCACCCCGGCCCGCTGCCCGATCGGCCCCGATGCCGCGGCGGCGGCGCGTACCGCCCTCGCCAAGGCCCGGGTGTCCCCCGCCCGCGGGCGCGACGGCCGGGAGGCCACCGCCGGCTGGGTGTTCTATGCGATCGTCGCCGCGCTGTACGCGCAGGGCCGCTGGCCGCAGCTCGCCGCGGCGCTGGACGAGCTGGCCGGCGGCGACCCGGCGACGGTGTTCGCGCTCGCCGACGCGTACGCCGACCGGGACCGGCGGGGCCGCTACTCGAACATGTTCGACGCCTTCGTCGCGGTCAGCTGCGCCGACGAGGAGGTCCGGCCCACCCCGGAGCGGGTGCGCGCGCTCCAGCGGCAGTGGCGGGACCGGTACCCGCTGTTCGGCGGCGCGCTGGCCACCGGCCTGCTGGCGTGCGGGCAGTGGCCCGGCCGCCCGGACCGCTACCCCGCCGGGCCGGCGACCGGCGCCCCGCCGATCCTGGTGATCGGCACGGTCGGCGACCCGGCCACGCCGTACGAGCAGGCGCCCCGGCTGGCCCGCATGCTGGGGGTGGGCCGCCTGCTCACCTGGGAGGGCGAGGGACACACCGCGTACCCGGAGACCGCGTGCGTCACCCGCGCCGTCAATGCGTACCTCATCGACCTCACCGCTCCGCGCGACGGCCTACGCTGTCCGCCCGCCTGACGCCGATCGCCGGACGCCGGACGCCGATCACCGGACACCGAGATTCTCGAACGGCCTCGGCCCGTCCGTCAGCCCCGCGCCCCCGGTCGGCGGGCGGACAGCGTAGGCCGTCGCGCGGAGCGGTGAGGTCGATGAGGTACGCATTGACGGCGCGGGTGACGCACGCGGTCTCCGGGTACGCGGTGTGTCCCTC
>DATMJT010000153.1:0-16372 GCA_035553735.1 Pilimelia sp. | reverse complement strand
AGCCGGTGCAAGCACGGCTCCCGCCCGTACCGCCCGCCGGCCGGCCGGCCGGCGGGCGGTACGGGCGGGAGCCGTGCTTGCACCGGCTCCGGCGCGGCCCCTCGCCCGGTGTATTCGTGGCCTCTTGTGCGCTCTCGTCACTTGCGAGGCGTGTGGGGTGCTTCGGGCGGTATCGAGACACCCGTTCGGCGCCGGGACGTGCGCGACGCGCCGGGACCCCGAGTTGGCAGTCGTGTCCGCGCTCGGCTAGAGTTCTCATCCGTCACCGGGGAACGCGTGGTGACAGCGCGGACGTAGCGCAGTTGGTAGCGCATCACCTTGCCAAGGTGAGGGTCGCGGGTTCGAGTCCCGTCGTCCGCTCGGAGAGGCCGCCGAGGTTCCGAGGGCCTCAGCCTCGGTGGGGTGGCCGAGAGGCGAGGCAACGGCCTGCAAAGCCGTGTACGCGGGTTCAAATCCCGTCCCCACCTCAGCTCCATGGCACGGGCGATTGGCGCAGTGGGAGCGCGCTTCCTTGACACGGAAGAGGTCACTGGTTCAAACCCAGTATCGCCCACCATCTATATTGGCAGCTCACGCGACCCCTTACCGGCGACCCGGTAACGGGTCGTTCGTGTTCTGGGCGTTACGTGGGGAGCGTACGGGGAGCCGTGGGTGCTCCCTGGCGGTGACCACTTCCGTTCATCGATTGTCCTGCTCCCTGGGTGAGCACTTCCTAGTGGCACAGGTTGTCACCGCGAAAGGTGGGGAGCGGTCTGCTCCCACCGGGTCTGCAGGCCGTCGACCAGGCGGTGTTCGACGGTGGCGCTGACGTGGCTGTAGACGCCGCGGATGCCGGGTAGGCGGTGGCCGAGTCGTTTGGCCTGGGCGACCTCTGGGCGCCGTCTTCGATGAGCCAGGTCTTGTGGCTGTGGCGTAGGTCGTGGAAGTGCAGGCCGGCGATGACGGTAGGGATGCCTTGGGTGGGGTTGCCGTCGGTGGCGGGTCGCCAATGGCGGCGGTGGAAGCTGGAGCGGCGGTGTAGGCCGCTGTCGCGGCCGGTGAAGCAGTGATCGTGGGTGCGCCCAAGCTTCGCCCGGGTCTGCTGCACCGGTAGGTGACACCTGAGATGGCTTGCCGACATGTCCGTATCGGAGTACGGCGGCGGCGAGATCCTGCTCCGTTGGCTTCCGTTCCTACTCGGCAACATCCTTACCATCGCCACGTTCTGCCTGCTCGGCGCGGTGGTTGGGACCATGGTCCGGGGAGGGGCGTGGTTACGGCAGGCGGCCGCCGTGCTCCTGGTCGGGGCGGGCGGTCTTGCCGCGGTGCACGCCGCGCGGGAACGGCAGCACTGGACGCTGTCGTACGACGACCGGGCCGACCCCATCCTCACGGCGGTACACGCGGCATGGCGGTCCACGGTCGGCGTCACGTCACCACGGGCCTTCACGATCGCCACCGCTATCGCGTTCGCGGTGCTGCTCGTGCTGCTGCTCAGGCGTCGAAGGGGGTCAGGCACCGTCGGCTGGCAGCGGCGCGGTGCCCCCGTGCCTCGGCGCACGTCGGAGTACTCCTGACGATCGTTGCTGTGCTCGCCGGTGCCCGGGCGTCGAGCCACCAGTGCGGTCCACGATCGGCTGCGCCACACTCTGCGGGACGGCTCGCCGACATCCGTAGCGAGCCCCGCCGGCCCGGCCGTAGGGCCTGGCCGGGAGACGTCCGGGACCCGGCCAGACCGCCGGGCACGGCGCTGCATGGCACCGGATGACCGGGCGATCACACCACCCCCAGGGAGCACGAGGTCAGGGCCCCCGAGTCCCTTCGGGGGCTGATGGAGACAGGCAAACCGATGCCGGAGAACAGGCAGTATGTCAGGATTGTCGGTGCACCTTCGTGCGCTGAGTGTAGCGAGATCAGGCCGGGCCAATCGGAGGGAGTGCAAGGTGCGTAGCAGATTCGCGGGGTGGCGCGCCGTCGCGGGGCCATCCAGTGTCGCGACAACATCGCCCCACGATCCGGGCACCCGCAAGAGTTTTCCGGCCCGTCGGCTCGGCACGCGTCTGCTGACGCTGCTGCTGCTGTCCGGTACAGCCCTAATCGCGCCCTGGAGCGATAACGATGCCCATGCGTCGTCGGCCCAGTACGTCCTCCGGTCCTACCGTGGCTCGTGTATAGGACCCGTAGGCAACTGGGACGGCGCGCGGGTGACCGAGTACGGCTGTGGCCCCATCTGGACCCGCTGGTACCTTGGCTGGGCTGGTTACCACGCCGGTCGCGATTACTATTACTTCGTCAACGCAGAGACGGGGAAGTGCCTCGACGTCCGCGGGATCAGCGGTTGGGACGGCGCGGAAGTCTTCACCTGGTCGTGCTGGAACGGTCCCAATCAGGCGTGGAACCGGCGCAGCCGTTCCGGCTTCAACCAGTTCGAGCTCGTTGCGCTGCACAGCGGAAAGTGCCTCGAGTTGCATGGGCCGATCGGCATATATCAGTATCAACCCCAGCAGTGGCCCTGTAGGCCCGACATCAGGGCCCAGTCCTGGTACGTCAGTTCCGTGTAGCCGCTCACGACCTGCGCGGCGGCAGCCAGGGGCGGGAACCGGAAAGCGCTGGCACGTATCTGCCGGTTATGCGTCCCGGCAGGGCGGGGTGGTCTCGTCGGTGATCCGTGGTGTGGTTCGCCCAGGGGACTCAGCAAAGATTGTCAGGGTTGACGGATCCGGTACATTTGGTGAAGCGAAACTTGTTCAGGCTCCACCCGTAGGCGGTGAGGTACATTCGGAACGGATGTTGGTCCTTTCTCGGTGCATCCCCGCTGGGATAACCGGTTGTCCGAAAATGTCGTCCACCCGGACGGCCGACAACCATGGTCCGTGATTCCCCTGCGACCTTCAGTTCGAGGACGATATCCCACACGACGGCCGATCTCACCGCGACGGCGGTGACGTCGACAAAAACTGTTTCATTTGGCCCACGGTGATTGCGCGACCGGCGAAGTAGTGGGCCCTCGGACTGCGCGCGTCGAGGTCCAACGAAATTCGTACGGGCTCGGTTTCTCCCTGGCTGGGGCCGACACGTAAGTGCCAGCGTAGGGGCGGCCCTCTCGTGGATCCTGGCACTCAGTCCCGCAAATGGCTACGGTTTGCGTTTGGTCGACTGATTGTATCGTCAGTCTCACACGCGTGCCGCGTACATCTGCTCCACGATTCTCCGAAACCCACGTTGACGTTCCCTTGCCGGCGTCAGCCGACTCTGCCTCATTGAGACTTGCTACCTGAGAGTCAGCTAGCTTGTGCTGAAAGGCGTAGGCACGGCCCGGTCCTGCCACGTCGGCGAAGGTCGGCTGCGCAGTTATGGCGGGTCCCTCGTCACCTTCGGCGCTGCGCGGTGAGGAGGTACCAGCCGTAGCCGGCGGACGGGCGGACGGAGACCGACCACCCCGGGGGAAGGCTCCCGAGGGGGAGGCTGAGGCTACGGTCGGCGGTGACACGGCAACGTCGTCGAGTCGGTCGTCAACTGTAATGTCGACAGGATTGCGATCGAACAGCATCTTTGTTACTCGGGCGCCATATGCGGGCCACAGCCAAGAACAGAGCCCAGTAAGGGCGGCGATCGTCAGGGTGCCGGCAAGCCATTTCGCGAATGCCGTACTGCGCGGCTCGGGGGAATCGGTGAGCGCGGGACCTTCCCGCCGCCTCGTGTCCACCTGGGTGAGGGGGCGCAATCGATCCGCTGGGCCCCTCCTCGACTTTCGTGATCTTCCCCATAGTGTCACCCCAACTGTGGATCAACAACGCCGGGAGGAGAGAGCCGGCAGGGCGCGACTGAAGTCACCTGCAATGCTCGGTACTGCGTCGGGTTCTTGCTTGCGTACAGCATCCAACGACGATGGCCGCAGAGAGTTCTGTGTCGGGCTCGAGTGGATCACCAAGGAGACTCGTAGACGGCGAGGCGCACGAAGCGGCCGGCAGGTTCAGCCGGCCGTAGTGTCTGCTCTCGGGGATTCGGTGGGCCGGATGTTCCGCCGTGCGCCCGATATTGACACTGGCCGAGCGGGTAGGAATTTCCGGGCTTGGCCGAGGGTTGTCGTTCAAGCCGGTGGCGGTGTTGACCGGTCGGGGATCCATCGATCGTGTCCCGGGGAGGTCGCCCGCCACGGCAGCCGGTGCGCATATCCGGCCCGCTGCCGCTGACCCGCGGCGGCAGTCTCACGCGGCCCGGGACGTGGGCCGTCGAGCGGGTACCGGGCCTGCGTGAGGTCGTCGTGGCGCGACTGCGCGTGGGCGCTCCCGGTCCGTTGCGGGTGGGCTGGCGGCCGACCACGCGCACCGGCAGGCTTGCCGGGTGAGATCGGCAGCGGCGCGCTCGCATTTACCACATTTCTGCGTTGCCACCATCCCCGATCCTGCTGAGATTATCTCGCTCGCCCTCCGGGTGTCGGCATCGTCGGTGTAACCAGCGCAGATGGCTCTCTCGTTCCGGTCATGAGGGCCGTTCGTCAATGCCTTGACGCGTCGCGGCCATCGTGTAACACTACGACCACGTTTGCTGATGAGGGATAGCCGGCCGATATTGTGGTCGCGATGTGTTCCTGGTGCCGCGGGGGATGGGGGATCACAAATTGTCTGAGCAAGCAATTTCCGGCAACAAGCATATATCGGCGAGGAGAAGCCCGGGGCCCGGTCGGGACCGATGGCCAATGCCACGTGAATTCGGTCGCGCTTCAGCGGCTCTTGCGCGAACATTGCTGTGACCTGGTGTAACAGCCAGATCTGCCGGCGCTCGGCGACTGTTCCTTCACGACAGTCGTCTTCGACGCGGACGAGCAGCACCTCCGTGTCGCGGGTGCCAGCCCTACGACGGCTCGTCGTGCTGCTCACCCTCGGTGACCCGCAGCCCCGGCCCTGCGCGACCCGGCGTGGCGCAGGCGAGCGCGCCGCGCGGTGGGCCGCCGGCACCGCAGTAACCGCGCTCGCCGGGCTCGACCCGGCTGCCACCGATGCCGTCCTGCGTGCCAGTGGCGCGGTTCGCGCCGCTCCGCTGCGCACCGCTGAGGTCTGAGCCCATCGCCGGACACCCCACTCGCCCCGCCTCATCAGCACCCATGACCCAACGTGGAGACTGTATGCCCGTCCCCAGGCTTGCCGTCCTCGGTGCCGGAGTCAGTGGACTCGCTCTCGCGGTCCGATACGCCCAGTACGGCGGAGTCGTCGACCTCTACGAGAAGAGGAGCACGATTCCGGTCGACGGGTTCGCCTTCATCCTGCAGGAGAACGGGTTAGCCGCCCTCGACCGGCTCGGCCTGCGCGACGACGTGATGGCGGCAGGCCGGAGACTGACCGAGTACCAGTTGACCGACCATGAGGGCAACGAGCTGACCACCGAGCAACTCGGCAACTGTGTCGGGCTCCGCCGCGGCGACCTCGTCCACGCCCTTCTCGCCCGGCTGCCCGCGGGAGTGTTGCACTTTGGAAAGTCGTTCGTCCGGTTCGGAGGGTTTGTTCGCGGCCGCGCCGCGACCGCGTGGTGCGCCGATGGCACGGAGATAGCGGCCGACATGTTCGCGGGCGCGGACGGGATCGGGTCCGCGGTTCGGTCGCGGTTGTTTCCCGGGCACGGCCTGGCACCCGTGCGCGTCAAGGAAGTGGTCAGCTGCGCGCCGGCCGCCGCCCTCGGGCACGACCGCAGCACGCGCTTCTCGAAGATCGTGCACCGCGGTGGCGGCCTGGCGGTCGGATATGTGCCGTGCGGCGACGATCTGGTGTGGTTCCTCCAGTTCGACGCGCAGCGGTACCCATGCGACGATCGGGACGCCGCACGTGTGGAGGACTTCATCCGTCGGACGCTTGCCGGCTGGCCACCCGTCGTACGCCGGCTGATCGAGGCGACGGACTTCGCCAGGAGCCATGTGTGGTACTCCACGCGGCTGGCCACCCCGCTGCCGCACTACCTGCGCGGGAACGTGGTGCTCCTCGGCGATGCAGCGCATCCCCTGCCGAGCCTCACGAGCCAGGGCGTCAATTCCGCACTGGAGGACGCGGTTGCCCTCGCCGACGCCCTCGCGCTCGCCGGCCCCGTCGCGCTCGCCGACTACTCGACGACGCGAGCCGCATGCATCGCCGGGTACCTCTCCCAGGGCGCTGCGCTGGAGGCCGACTTCCTCGACCCGGTCGGCGGCGATCCGGCCATCCCGCTGGCACGATGAGCGAGCGGGGGCGGCCATGAACGCGGCGGAGTTCAGTTTCGACAATCCGATCCCGATTGACAGCCTGCGGAAGAGGGCCTACAACTACCGCTGGGCCACGGTTCCGCCCGGGGTGATTCCACTGACCGCGGCCGATCCGGACTTTCCCGTCGCGCCGGTCATCCAGCAGGCGCTGATCCGCTACATCTCCGATGCCGTGTTCTCCTACGGCCCACCGCTTGGCCTGCCCGAGTTCCGAGAGGCGGTCGCCGCGTACCATCGTGTGCGCAAGGGCATCGACGTCCACGCCGACCATGTGATCGCGGTGGACAGTGCCGCCCGGGGCATGTCCGTCGCCTGCCGGGCGCTGCTCCGCCCGGGCGACGAGGCGATCGTCTTCGACCCGGTCGACTTCCTCTTTCCGCGTACCGTCGAAGGAGCCGGTGCCACGGTCCGGCGGCTCGGCTTCGACTGGCGTCGCCGGTGTTTCCCGCTGCACGACCTGCCTGCACTCGTCACGCCCCGCACCCGCCTGATCTACCTGTGCCACCCGCACAACCCACTCGGGCTGTTGTTCACGCGTGCAGAGCTACAGCTGCTCGTCGACGTCGCGTCCCGCTATGACCTGCGCATCGTGTGCGACGAGATCTGGTCCGACATCGTCTATCCGGGGCAGCGCTTCCACTCGGTCCTGTCGGTGGCCGGCGCCGCTCGCCGCTGCGTCACGCTGACCGGGTTCTCCAAGAACTTCGGCCTGGCCGGGCTGCGGGTGGGCGCCATCGTCGCCCCGGACGTACAGCTCAACCGTCTGATCGCCGAGACCAGCGAGGCCGCCGACACGATCGGCGGTGCAAGTACGCTGTCGCAGGTGGCGGCGACCGCCGCACTCGTCGACGGGTGGCCGTGGTTCACCGCCTTCCTCGCGCACCTGCACGCGATGCGCGACCTCGTCGTCGACGGGCTCAACGCGATCCCCGGGGTTCGCGCGTACGCGCCGCAAGCTACCTACGTGGTGCTGGCCGATGTCTCCACGTACGGCCAGCGGGCCGAGGACATCTGCGCCCAGGTGTACGACCGGGCGGGCGTGGCGCTGGTCCCCGGCTCCACGGAGTTCTTCGGCCCGGGCGCCCGAGGGCACATCCGCCTGAGCTTCGCTACGCACCGCGACGTGCTGACCGAGGCGCTTCGTCGGCTGGCGACCGCGTTCGCGGCTTTCGCTCAGTAACGTCCGTATCGCGATCGCCCAGCGCTCAGCGGGGTTGCCCGGCGGACGGTGACGTGTGACCGGAAGCTGCTCGCCGCCTGCCGGTGTGAGTCCGGTTCGGGAGGGGCCTGCGCTCGCGTCGAGCATGGACGACCTCGCCACGGTTCCGCGTCCTGCTGTGGCTCGGCACCGGAGCATCGGACTCCGGCGCCGAGCCACGCGGACGCTACGGCAGAGCGTACTTGGCCCGCAGGTAGTTGTCGGTCAGAATGCGGTCGGCGTCGGACAGGGCGGTCGGGTAGACCAGCACCTCAGCCAGGTCTCCGGTCATGAAGTAGGTCCCGTACCAGGCACCGACCGCGGCGAGGGTCCAGGGGCCGGTGGTGGTGAACGTGCGGGTGGAGACCAACCGGCCGTCGCGGTACACCGACATGGCGGAGCCGGTGTAGCGCAGCGACAGCGCGTGGTAGACGCGGGTGTTGCCGATGGACACGGTGGTCGCCGGCATCGCGTTGCTGGTGCCGACGTACAACGCCTGGCTACCGTTCTCCCAGCGCAGCTGGTTGTTCGGGTGTGGACCCCCAGGCCCGAGGATCATGCTGAACGTCTCGGTTGGTTTGGTGTTGCGCCCCACCACGAAGACGGTGAACGAGGAGAAGCTGACCGGGTTCGGCATGTACAGCGACTGGGCACCCGAGAAGCGGATCACCGGTCGGCCGTTGAGGGCTGCCTGTACCAGCGCGGGCTGTCGTTCGGCGGTGGCCTGGACGGCGTGGCGGCCAGCCCCGCTCTGGTCTGACCAGTTCGTCACCGCGGTGCTGTTGACGGTGACCCCGACGTCCGCGCGCAGCCACAGCTGTGACCCGGCGGCGGGAGCGGTGCTGGCCTGGACCGGCGTGACCAGGGTCAGCGTGGCCGTGAGTGAGAGCGCGAGCACGGCGGCGAGGCGGCGAGGAAGTGACATTCTGCGATGACGTAGTGACATTCCACTGCGCACTTACGGCTTCCCTTCGTCGGATGGACCGGCTGCGGAGCGGCCCGGGCCGGACTATCCGTAACAATGCAGCCACGTAGGGTCAGCGTCAAGGGTCGGTAGGAGTCTGTCTCACCTTCCTGAAAAACCCACGCCGCGCCACCGCCACCGGCGGCGTGGTCCTATGTGGCCTCTGAGTGGACTGTCCGCGATCTGGCTCTGTCGCACGGTCGGTCGTGAGGCGTGCCACGTGTCGGTACGTGATGATGCAGGTGGCGAGGCTGAGGAAGGCTTCGTGGATGCTGTCGAGGCGTTCCAGCGGATGCGGATGCGGATGCGGATGCGGAGGCGGAGGCGGAGGCGTGGGCGGATGCCCTTGGCCTGTAGCTGGGCATCCCACCACACCGCGTGATGTTGGCATCGATGCGCGCATCGTTCCGGTCGCGGTCGCCGCGAACCGCCCGGCCGGTTGCGCCCGGCCGGACCGTCCTCGACCGGGCGCGGACGCCTCGGTCGGGGTTATCGGTCAGCGTAGGGTGGAGGCACGGCGAACGGCAACGGTGATGAGGCGCCGCACGAGTGCCTCGTGTCCGTGGCCGGTCTCCCAGCCGACGTCGGCGAGCACGACCACGGCGCGGTGTACGCGGGCGACCGCCAGGTAGGTGTCCTTGACCAGGGTTTCACCGCCGTACTCGATGCGCTCCCGCATCCTGATCAGCATTGATCCGGGACCGGCGACACCGGTGGCGAGCAGGGTCCACTCGCGGTCCGGTGTGTCGCAGCCGCCGTGCCGGACCAGTGCGTGGCGTAGTTCTCGTAGATATTGCCGTGCGCCGGTGGACCGGTAGGTGGCCAGATGCTCGACCACGACGGTGGGTCGGTCGTCCACGCCCAGGAGGACCGATACCGCGCGTTGTGCGCGGAACAGCGCGACGCTCGGATACGCGCGGTCGCCGCACGGCATGGGCGGCCGCAGAATCCTCCAGGCGTCGCCATCAACCGGTGTGGGGGTGGCGCCGCCCAGGTCCTCGGGTTGGAGCATCGCCGCGTCCGGGATGGACGGCGTCGGAGCCCAGCCGATGTGGTAGGCGAGCAGTGTGGGCCGCTGCTCGGGCGAGGCGGGCCCGATGAGGGCGACGCAGCCGGCGGCGGACGTTTCGCCGGTGGGCCACCGCTTCTCGTAACGGCCGCGAGCGTCGGTGACGATGTCATTGACGGCGCCGCCGTCCATGTCGCAGTTGCTGCCGTACTGGGTGGCCAGCGGCAGCCGGGCGATGGGCCGTCGGGTGTCGGTGAAGTACGCTCGTCCGTGGATGCGGAAACCGCCGCCTGGTAGCAGCGCGTAGTGGAAGCTCAGCGCGGGTCTGTGGGTTCCGGTGACGCGCAGCGCGTGCGAGCGGGTGCCGCTGGGCGTGTGAAACAGCCGATTGCCCGCGAGGTCAATGGCGTACACCGAGCTGATCCGCACGGTGCCGTGCCAGGTCGACGGCACATTGACGGTCGCGCTCCAGACGCCGTCTCGCACCGTTCCGGAGGTACGGGTCAGTGACGGTGACAGTCGTGACCTGAACCCCGGAACGGGACTCAGTGTGAGTTGGGGAGAAGGGTCCATACCCGAGGTCGTCTCTTTGACGCCCGAGGCGTCGATCAGGTGGACGGACACGGTCACGGCAACGACGGCCAATCCGGAGACCCGCACGGAGTCGCGGGAGAACCACAGATCCTCGACCTGCGGTGGCGCCGTGTCGGCGGCCGCGGCCCTGTCATGGGCGGCCGACGGGGCGGCCGCGCCTGGTAGCGCGCCGGTGGCGGCGAGCACCGCGGCGAGGGCCGCCGCGACGGTTACCCGGGACGGCGCGCCGGTCAGGGGACCGTCGCGGGGTGGTTGCCCGGCACGCCGCCGCACCGGTGCACCGACAACGTCGCGGCGTGAGAACTTCCAAGGGATAGACATCTGTTGCTCCTCGTGGTCGGGTGCGAACGGAGCCGTGCACGTGATGGTGCGAACGCGGCCGTCGTTGGGCGGACGGCCCGGCGGAGTGACCTACCGGGCGGCAGAAGCCTTGGCCCGCATTCCGTTGCTCTGACGCAGCGGCCGTCGCCAACATGGGACGGCTACGGTGAAGGGCGATGCGTTCTTGGACGCTCCGAGAACGGTGCCCATTCTGTGCCTCACGCTACGCTCAATCGCCATAAACGCAACGTCATCGCCGAAGTCGGCCCCGGGCCCCTCGCCGCGGCCCCGTTCCACTCGCCGGCCCATGGACCGCGCGGCGCCGGGTTTCGGGGTTCGCCAGCCGGTCCAGTGCCTCTATCGGCGGCTGCCCGAGCGGATCGGCGCCGTCGAATCCGAAGTGCCGTGCGCGACCTCAGTGCCGTGCGCGACCCTCGTCCAGCAGGTCGGCGTGGCCTGAAGACGACGACGGGTGGTCGTACCGGGTCCAGTCTGCCGCCCTCGGCCCGTCCTGCAGCGACCTGGCGTTCTGCCGGGGTGCCGGCCGCCCGGCGGGACGGATGGCGCGGGCTCACTTGGAAAAGTGATATCACTTTGATAGAGTCGAGCCTCTCGTCGGGAAGGAGCCGCACATGCCGGAACACCTCGACCTGCCCACCCCACAGGTACGCGAGCGCGTCGCCCGGGGTGCCTCGGGCTGGTCGGTCCTCGCCCTGTCCATCCTGGTGCTCATCCTCAGCGTCGTCATCTTCGTCATCGGCGTGCAGCGGGTGGACTCCACCGTCGTGGTGAGCCTGATCGGCCTCAGCCTCCTGTTCGGACTCGGCGCCCTGATCACCCTGGCTGGTCTCACCCCTGTCGCGCCCGGCGAGGCGCGCGTCCTCCAGCTCCTCGGCCGCTACACCGGAACCGTGCGCACCGACGGACTCCGCTGGGTCAATCCGCTCACCGCCAGGCGTAGGATCTCCACCCGCATCCGCAACCACGAGACCGACGTGCTCAAGGTCAACGACGCCGACGGCAACCCCATCGAGATCGCCGCTGTCGTCGTCTGGCAGGTGGAGGACACCGCCCGCGCCGTCTTCGAGGTCGACGACTTCATCGAGTTCGTCGCCATCCAGACCGAGACCGCCGTCCGGCACATCGCCAACAGCTACCCCTACGACTCCCACGACACCGCCCAGATGTCCCTGCGCGACAACGCTGACGAGATCACCGCCCGGCTGTCCGAAGAGATCGGCGTGCGGGTCGCCGCCGCGGGGGTGAAGATCATCGAGTCCCGGCTGACCCGCCTCGCCTACTCACCCGAGATCGCCCACGCCATGCTCCGCCGGCAGCAGGCGAACGCCGTTGTGGCGGCCCGTACCCGCATCGTCGAAGGCGCCGTGGGCATGGTGGAAATGGCCCTGGCCCGCCTCGCCGACAACCACGTCGTCGACCTCGACGAGGAGCGCAAGGCGGCGATGGTCAGCAACCTACTGGTGGTCCTGTGCGGCGACAGGGACGCCCAGCCCGTGGTCAACGCGGGCACCCTCTACTCCTAGCCGCATGGCTACCGAGCGAAAGAAGCTCCTCCTCCGGCTCGATCCCGCCGTGCACGACGCACTCGCGCGCTGGGCTGCAGACGAACTTCGCAGCACGAACGCCCAGATCGAGTACCTGCTGCGCAAGGCCCTCGCCGACGCCGGCCGGCTCCCCGGGGGAGTCGGCCGGATGCGCCGACCCGGCAGACCCCCCGCCACACCCGACGTGGAAGACGAATGACATGGCAGTACCGGACAGCCTTCCCCAGCGCGTCTTCCTGCTGGCCTACAGCCCCGACAAGGGCAGGATCCGCGCGGGCGGCAACCTCGGAGCCATGCTGCGCGCCGCGGCCATGGCCGACCTCTACCTCAACGGTCACCTCACCGACGTACGTGGTCGCGCCGCCGTCGACCGCCGGCGCCCCTGCCCGGATCCCGTCCTCGAAGCGCTCCTGGAGGACATCGCCGGGTCCAGGCCGCGCACCTGGCAGGCATGGGTCGACAGCCGTCAGCGCGCCGCCGTCGGCGCGGTACGCCAGCAGCTCAGTGATGGCGGCTGGGTCCGCCTCGAACCCCACAGGGTCCTCGGGCTGTTCCCCACGACCAGGGTGACCCTCCGCGACCACCGCGTCCGCAAGGAACTCCTCGGCCGGGTCAGCGGCGCCCTGAAGAAGCCCATCGGTCGAGTCGACCCCGCCGACGCCGCGCTGGTGGCCATCGTTGCGGCAGGAGACCTCACGCTGGTCCTCGACCGCAAGACCACACGCGCCCACAAGCGGCGCATCCAGGCACTCACCGAACTCAGCGGACCGGCCGGTCCCGCCCTGCGCGCATCGATCCGGGACACCGCCCTCGGGGGCGAGGCCGGTTAGGCGTACGGCGAGGTGCCGCCCGCGGGCGATCCCTGAAGGCCATGAGCAGCGCGCCGAACGGGCCTTGGTCACGTCGCCCAGCAACTGGTCATCCGTCGGTCCGGCCAGCCTGCGAGCCGTCTCCGCCGCGAACACCAACCGGGCCGGGTACGTCCTCACCGTCGACCCGACCATCACGTCGATCACGAGCGGGTCACCAGCGAGCGGGCCAGCCTGGCCAGCACCAGGATGATCCTGACCGGCCGCCGGTGCCGCTACAGCGTCCAGGGTGAGTACCGTCGGGGCCGATCACCGCAGCCAGCACACCGCGCCGAGCCGGCCGGGGTCCGCGCGGCCAGCCCCTCTGATCTCCCAGAGGAGCTGCGCCGGAGGCGCCGTCGGTCGACCTTCGTATGCTCCTGGGGTGGATCACACCGACGGAAGCGCCCTGGCCGGCATGTTGGCTGCCGTGGAGAACGCCTCGCCGGTCGAGGCGGTCGAGGCGGTCACGCGGGAGCTCGGCAAGGCGCTGGGTGCGCTTAGCGTCTCATTCATGATCGCGGACCTCAGCGGCCGGGCGTTGGTCCGGCTGGCCCACGCCTCGTTGCACGAGGCCACCACGGGCCGTCGCAACGGAGACGAGCGGGCCACCGTCTTGCCGTTCGACGGCGGGCCCGCCGAGCAGGCACTGCGCGCCCAGACCCTTCGGGTGGTCGCACAGGCCGACGGGTGGACAGTGTTGGCGCCGGTGACCCACCGGGGCGAGGTCATCGGCCTGCTGGAGATGGCGCTGCCGGCCGAGCCGGACCGGCGGGCGCTGGCGGAGATCGCCCGCACCGCGCATGCTCTCGCGTTCGTGGTGATCGCGAACCGGCGGCACACCGACCTGTTCGAGTGGGGACAGCGGACCACCCCGTTCACCCTGTCGGCCGAGATCCAGCGGCGCCTGTTGCCCGCCTCGTTCACGTGCGAGGCGGGTGCGTTCATCCTGTCCGGCTGGCTGGAACCGGCCGCCAGCATCGGCGGCGACACCTTCGACTACAGCCTCGCCCGCGATGCGCTGCACCTGAGCGTCACCGACGCCATGGGCCACGGGGTGACCAGCGCCCTGACCGCCACGCTCGGGGTCGGCAGCCTCCGCAACACCCGCCGCCGCGGGGCCAGCCTGGTGGAGCAGGCCACCGCCGCCAACACCGCGGTGGCCGAGCACGCCAGCGTGCGAGGCAGCTACGTCACCGCGGTACTCGGTCGCCTGAACCTGCGCACCGGAGTCTGTGCGCTGCTCAACGCCGGGCATGTGCCGCCGCTGCTGGTGCGTGACGGAGACACGCGGGCGCTGTGCCTGCCCGGCAACTTCCCGCTGGGCATGTTCGCCGAGGCCGAGTACCGCGCCGGGCAGGTGGCGCTGCAACCGGGGGACCGCCTGGTGGTGCTCACCGACGGCATGCGGGAACGCAACGCCGCCTCTCTGGATCTGCCCGCTCTGTTGGGTTCGATCACCGGCCTGCACCCGCGCGAGGCCGTCCGCGCCCTGGCTGACGCCGTGTTGGAGGTGGCCGGGCCCACGCTGGCTGACGATGCCACCCTGCTGCTGCTCGACTGGTACGGCGGGCACGGTCAACCTCGCCGCACCGTCGCCGGCGCCGACCCCACGCGCGCCAGCCCCGCGCTACCGGACTGACGCCGCCCCTTTGGCCACACCACCACCGGGCGGCATGGCATCCTCGGCCGCCTGCACGGTGTCGTAGATGTCGATCACCCGGTCCACGGAGGTGATGCTCAGGACGGTCCGCACCGGCGGCTGCACCCCCGCCAGGCACAGTCGACCACCGCGGTCACGCAGCGCCTTGAACGAGGCCACCAGCGTGCCCAACGCGCTGGAGTCCATGAACCCGACCTCGGCCAGGTCCACCACCACCTGAGCGGCGCCGGCATCGATCGGGCGTTGCAGGCCGTCGCGTAGCTGCGGCGCGGTGTCCATGTCCAGCTCGCCGTGCACCTCGACCACGATGCAGCCGCGGCCCGGCCGGGTCGCCACGAGCAGATCCACAACGGCCTCCCCACTCGATGATCTGTGCCCCTATACCCTATGCGGCCGTCGGTGGGCCGTCCGCCGGGTACGGCGGCGCGGCGGCACGGGCAGCCGACGGATGTGATCGTTTCGGCTCAGCAGCCCCGGGCAGGCGAAGCGAACCGGCACGGGAGCGCAGTTCCCGACCCGGCTCCGGGCGCGCCCGGCGGCCGGTCGCCTCGGCGGCGTCGGCGCGGTGGTCGCGGTGCTCGTCGCCGCGGTGGCGTCCGGGCCGGTGGTGGTGCAGGGTGACGAGACCGTACGGGTGCTGACCGGTCAGGCCCCGGACGACCCGCGGCGCGGCGGGCGCTCACGGCTGGCGTCACGCGGCACCGCCAGCGGCGGTGCATGGTCGGCCGTGGGCGGGTCAGGGTCGGCGCGTGGGTTCCGCGCGGGAGCGACGTCGGGGTGTCCCGGCCGGCTTGGCCGACAGCAGGGCGCCGACGCGTTGGCGGGTGACGCCGAACAGCGCGGCGATGCGCTCATGGCTGAGCCCCTCGGCGTGCAGCGCTCGCGCCTCGGCGCGACGGAACGTCGCGCCGTGGGCGGCGAGGGCGGCGAGGGCGTCGGTGAGCCGTTCCACGATCAGCGGCCGTCGTTCCTCGGTGACAACCTCGCTCCAGGCGTGTCCGGCCTGCACCTCGGCGGCGAGGTCACGGGCGCGTGCGGCCAGCGTGTGCAGGTCGTCGGCGGTGGCGTCCATGACCTCGGCCAGTCGTAGCAGTGCCTTGACCGTCGTGCCGTCGCTCATCGCGCCTCCAGGTTCCGCCGGGCTCCCAGTATGGCCGCAACACCCCTTGCCTGCAACGTGGGTTGCGGGCAAGGCGCATTGCCGCAATGCCTATTGCGCGCAATGGGTATTGCGGCTAGCGTGGATGTTCCTGCCTGACCGAGGGAAGTGGAGACGCCGGGCTTGCAGGCCTCGCCCGGACCCCTTATGAGCGAATTGTCCGCCCGGTTCGACCTGCCCCTGCACACCGGCTCACCGGGCGCGGCGCGACGCGCGGTCCGCGAGATGCTCGCCGGCTGGGGTTTCGACGACCCTGACTGGGTCGAGCGCACCGTCCTGGTGGTGTCCGAGCTGGTGTCGAACGCCCTCGTGCACGGCGGCGGCTGCGTCGGCGTCGACGTGCAGGCCCACGACGACGTGGTGGTCATCGGCGTTGCCGACGGCTCGGCGGTCCTGCCGCGCCGCCGCGACGGCGACGACGCCGGGGGCCGGGGCCTGCTCATCATCGACGCGTTCACCGACGCCTGGGGCACAGAAGACCACCAGGGCGGCAAACGCGTCTGGGTCCGGCTGCCTCCCCACCCCCGCCCGGCCACCGGCGCCGCATGAGGGATCTGGCCGCAGGCGCCACCCGTGGCTGCGGGGAGCTCGATGCACCCACGGTACGGCCCCCGACGGTCGGCAAGTCAATCAACGCACCCGACGTGCAGGCGCACGATCGTGCCGGCCGTCGTGCTGCGGATCTGGACCAGGTCACAGAGTTGATTGGCCAGCCACAACCCCCGGCCGCCGGTCTGGTCGATGGTCGGTCGTTGCCGGCCGAGCAACGGACGGTCGGTGATGTAGCCGGCGTCGCGGATCTCGCAGATCAGCGCGGCGCCGTCGCGCCAGAGCCGGATGGTG
>DATMJT010000152.1:0-4282 GCA_035553735.1 Pilimelia sp. | reverse complement strand
CCCCACCTCGGTCGTCAGCGTGGCCGGCGGGTCTGAGATCGACCCGCCGGTCGGCGCGTCGGTGGCCGACCTGCCGGCCGGCGGATCCGCGGTCGACCTCCCCGTCGGTGCCGTGGTGTACGGGCCGGACGGGGCGGAGCTCGCCGTCGGCCGCAACGAGCGCGAGTTGACGGGCGACCCGACCGCGCATGCGGAGATCGTCGCCCTACGCCGGGCCGCCGCCGCGCGCGGTGGGTGGCGGCTGGACGACTGCACCCTCGTCGTGACCCTGGAGCCGTGCACCATGTGCGCCGGTGCCATCGTGTTGGCCCGGGTGTCCACGGTGGTCTTCGGCGCGTGGGAACCGAAAACCGGGGCGGTCGGATCCCTGTGGGACGTACTGCGGGACCGGCGGCTCAACCACCGCCCGGAGGTGTACGGCGGCGTGCTGGCCGCCGAGTGCGGTGCGCTGCTGCGCGCCTTCTTCGGCCGGTGAGCCCGGCCCTGCGTCCCGGCCGGTGAGTCCCGGCAGTGCGTGCGTACCGGCGGTGCTTGCGTACCGGCGGTGCTTGCGTACCGGCGGGGCAAGGCGACCCCCCGTCAGTCCTGGGGCATCCCGGCGCGCCCGGTGACTCCGGCGACCGAGCGCGTCAACCGGCGGCGACCGCCGCGTCCAGTGCGATCTGCACCATCTGGCCGAAGGCGTGCTCCCGCTCGTCGGCGCTGCAGCGGGCCCCGCTCGGCAGGTGGTCGCTGACCGTCAACAGGGCCAGCGCCCGGGCGCCGAACCGCGCCGCGACCGTGTAGAGCGCCGCCGCCTCCATCTCCACCGCCAGCACGCCGTGCTCCGCCAGCGTCGCGTACGGCTGCGGGTGCGCGGGGTAGAACGCGTCGGAGGAGAGCACCGGCCCGACCCGCAGCGGCAGGCCACGCCGGTCGGCGGCGGCCACGGCGGCACTGAGCAGCGCGAAGTCCGCCACCGGGGCGTAGTCCAGGTGGCCACCGAAGCGCAACCGGTTCATCTGGGAGTCGGTCGAGGCGCCGGAGGCGGCCACGACCTCCCGCAGCCCCACCGCGTCGACCAGCGCGCCGCAGGTGCCGACGCGGATCAGCGTCCGGGCCCCGTATTCGGCGGCCAACTCCTGGCAGTAGATGGCCGCCGACGGCATTCCCATGCCGGTGCCCTGCACCGAGACCGGCACGCCCTGGTAGGTCCCGGTGAAGCCGAGCATGCCCCGCACCGCGGAGTAGCCCACCGCGGCGTCGAGGAACGTCTCCGCGATCCACCTGGCCCGCAGCGGGTCGCCGGGCAGCAGCACGCGGGGCGCGACCTGGCCCGGCGACGCCGCGATGTGCAGGCTCATGGCGCCGATCCTGCCAGGCGTCGGCCGTTCCCGGGACCGGCCCGGCCACGCGGGGCGGGGCGGCGTCGGGTACCCTTCTCGGCGGTGGTGTGTCCGAGCGGCCTAAGGAGCACGCCTCGAAAGCGTGTGAGGGTTTACGCCCTCCAAGGGTTCAAATCCCTTCACCACCGCCACTTAGCAGGGCGAACGCCCGTCGGGATCCACCGGGACCGGCGGGCGGCGCGCTGTCGCCGGCGCGCTGTCGGCCGGCGCCGCCACCAGAGACCCACCGTGACCGCGATCCGCTTGGGCCGGCGACCCTCCCGCAAACCCTGCCTCGCCGGCCTGGGCCGTTGCCGCCGCCCGCTCCTTCCGCGGGCCGCCGCCCCTGGCGTGGGCCAGCCGCCGGTGGCGGGCCGCCGGACCGGGCGTGACACCAGGACCCCACCACGTCGAAGGGCCGACCCGGTGGGGTCGGCCCTTGCATTTGCCCTGGTCAGGCTGGCGGAGGATACGAGATTCGAACTCGTGAGGGTGTGAACCCAACACGCTTTCCAAGCGTGCGCCCTAGGCCTCTAGGCGAATCCTCCGTCGAGAAGGATAGCGGAGCGCGGGGGCCGAGCGGCACCGGGTAGAGTGGGGGACGCCTCTCGTGCGGCGTACACCTCGTGAACCTCCCCAGGGCCGGAAGGCAGCAAGGATAAGCGGGCTCTGACGGGTGCACGGGAGGCCTTTTCTTGCCCGCGCCGGTCACCCGGCAGCGGCTGTCGGACCCGGGTGGCATCCTGCGGTTTGGGCTGGTCCGGTGCGGCGGCGCAGAATGGGCCCGGCCGGTACGGGTGCGCGGGAGCGGCGCCGTTCGCGCATGGCGCACGCCCGGTCGAGGTGTGAGGCAGGCCGCCGTCGGGGCGGCACGCGCGACCGGAGGGAGGCCCGGGGCAATGGCGTTGGCGCTCTACCGCAAGTACCGGCCGCGCACGTTCGCCGAGGTCATCGGCCAGGAGCACGTGACGGTGCCGCTGTCGCAGGCGCTGCGCACCGGGCGGCTGCACCACGCCTACCTGTTCTCCGGCCCGCGCGGCTGCGGCAAGACCAGCAGCGCCCGCATCCTGGCCCGCTCGCTCAACTGCGAGCAGGGTCCGACGCCCGAGCCGTGCGGCACCTGCGCCTCCTGCGCCTCGCTGGCCAACGACGGCGCCGGCTCCATCGACGTGATCGAGATCGACGCGGCCAGCCACGGCGGCGTGGACGACGCGCGGGAGCTGCGCGAGCGGGCGTTCTTCGCGCCGGTCGGCAGCCGTTACAAGATCTATGTCATCGACGAGGCGCACATGGTCTCGCCGGCGGGCTTCAACGCGCTGCTCAAGCTCGTGGAGGAGCCGCCGGACTACGTCAAGTTCATCTTCGCCACCACCGAGCCGGAGAAGGTGCTGGGCACGATCAAGTCCCGCACCCACCATTACCCGTTCCGGCTGATCCCGCCGGGGGTCCTGCGGCCCTACCTGGAGCAGCTCTGCCAGGCCGAGGGGGTCAGCGTGGACCCGGCGGTGTTCCCGCTGGTGGTGCGCGCCGGCGGGGGCAGCGCGCGGGACACGCTGTCGGTGCTGGACCAGCTCATCGCCGGCGCCGGGGCCGACGGCGTCGACTACGCGCGGGCCGTGGCGCTGCTGGGCGTCACGGACGCCGCGCTCATCGACGAGATGTGCGACGCGCTGGCCGCGGGCGACGGCGCGGCGGCGTACGCGACCATCGACCGGGTGGCCGAGGCGGGGCACGATCCCCGCCGCTTCGCCGCCGACCTGCTGGAGCGGCTGCGCGACCTGATCGTGCTGCGGCAGGTGCCCGACGCGGCGGACAAGGGCCTGATCGACGGTCCGCCGGACCAGATCGAGCGGATGTCGGCCCAGGCCCAGCGACTGGGCCCGGCCACGCTGTCGCGCTGCGCCGACATCGTGCACAACGGTCTGGTGGAGATGCGGGGCACCACGGCGCCGCGCCTGCTGCTGGAGCTGATCGCGGCCCGGCTGCTGCTGCCCGGGGCGGACGACTCGGCCGCCGCGCTGCTGCACCGCGTGGAGCGCATGGAGCGGCGGCTGGCGCTGGCCGGCGGTGATCCACCGCCGGCGCCGGCTGCCGTGCCGGCTGGCCCGCCCGCCCGGTCGGGCGGCGCGACGCCCGCGGCCTGGACCGCGGCGTCCGTCGCGGCGGGCCCACCGGCGCCCGGTACGGCCGACCGGGAGGCGGCGGGCCGGGACGCGACCCCGCCGGCGACCGGGGGCGTGGAGTCCGCAGCGCGACCGGGCCCCCCGGCGCCGGGGGCCGCGGCGCCAGGGCCCGAGGTCGCGGCGGCGGCGCGGGAGGGTGCGGCGGCGGTGCCGCAGGCCGCGGCGGCGCCGAGCACGCCCGGTCGGCCGGGCCGACCCCCCGTCCCGCCGGAGGCGATCATGCCAGATCCGGCCACCCCCGAGCCGGAGCCGCCGGGCAGCGAACCCGCGGCCGGGCTGGACGCCGCCGCCGTGCGTCGGGTGTGGGACGAGGTGCTGGGCCTGGTCAGCCGCCGGAGCAAGCGCGCCGCCGCGGTCGTGCGCGAGGCGACCGTACGCGACCTGGACGGCGAGACGCTGGTGCTGACGTTCAAGCACAGCGTGCACGCCAACATGCTCACCGCAGCGCCGGACCTCCTGGTGGAGGCGGTCTACGAGGTGTTCGGCTGCCGGTGGCAGCTGCGCTGCGAGGTGGCCGGTGACGGCCGCCCCCCGGCCCGGGCGGGGGGCCCGCCGCCGGCCCCGTCGTCGCCCCGGCCCGGGTCGACCCCGTCGGCTGAGTCGGCCGGGACGGCGCACCCCGGCCAGGTGCCGTCGCCGGTGGTGCCGTCGAGCCGTGAACCGGTGCCGGTGGCCGAGGACGACTGGCCCGAGCCGGCCCGTCCGGGTGGCGGCGCGGCGGCGGGCGGGGCCGTC
>DATMJT010000151.1:0-12093 GCA_035553735.1 Pilimelia sp. | reverse complement strand
ACCTGGAGCACCACGGCCACGAGTCGCTGGCGTTCCTGGACATCGGCGCGACCGGGATCGTGGTGGACGAGATGGGCGCCGGCCCGGAGTTCGACGACTCCGGGTACGTGTCCCGCAGCCGGTTCGGCGCGCTGCTGCACCGGCTCAGGGGTCGCTCCGGCGACCGCGGCCAGCCGCGTCCGGTGCCCGGCGCCCGCGACGGCGGCCGGACCAGCGTGCTGCAGGATCCCGGGCGCCACCAGCGCCGCCCGGCGGAGCTGGCGGTGCGGCTGGCGCCGTATCCGCAGGTGTCGGCGGGCCATCCGCTGGCCGTCGCGGTGCAGATGGAGGCGCTGCACTTCTTCGACGAGCACGGCGACCGGATCGACACCGGCCGGCGCTGACCTCCTCAGGCGGCGGAGGCCCTCAGCGGACCGTGGCGGCGGGGCTGCGCGCCGCCCGTACGGCGGCGTGCCGGGCGTGGTCGCGGGGCGGGCGCTCGGCGTCGCCGCGGCCGGCGGCGGGGGCCGGCACCGGGCTGCGGTGGCACAGCGCGGCCAGGTCCGCGGTCACCTGCCGCGGGTCGGCGTCCGGGTCCAGGAGGCGGGCGTACGCCGGGTCCAGGGGCGGCACCTCGACGTGCGAGATCAGCGGGTGCAGCGGCCGCACGTCGCGCTCGCCGGGCGCGAACAGCTCCTCGTGCAGTTTCTCGCCCGGCCGCAGGCTGGTGTAGACGATCTCGACCGGAGCCGGGGCGAGGTCGGCCATCTGCCGCGCGACCTCGGCGATGCGCACCGGCTTGCCCATCTCCAGCACCAGGGCCTCGCCCGGACGGCCGATCGCCGCCGCCTGGATGACCAGGTGCACCGCCTCCTGGACGGTCATGAAGTACCGGGTGACCTCCGGGTGCGTGACGGTGATCGGCCCGCCCGCGGCGATCTGGGCCTGGAAGGCGGTGAGCACCGAACCGCGGCTGCCCAGCACGTTGCCGAAGCGGACACTGAGGAAGGTGCCGGCGCCCTGCCGGGCGGCGTGCGCGGTCAGCCGTTCGGTGATCCGCTTGGAGTAGCCCAGCACGCTGCTGGGGTTGGCTGCCTTGTCCGTGGAGATGTTGACGAAGCGCTCGACCCCGCGGGCCGCCTCCAGCACGGCCAGCGTGCCCCAGATGTTGGTCTTGACGGCTTCGCCGGGGTAGCGCTCCAGCAGCGGCAGGTGCTTGAGCGCGGCGGCGTGGAAGACCACCTGCGGCCGGCGCTCGGCGAAGATCGCCCGCAGCCCCGCGGCGTCGCGGATGTCGGCCAGGATGGTCTCCGGGTCGTCCAGCAGCGCCCGGCCGTGCAGGCTCAGCTGCACGGCGTGCAGCGCCGACTCGTCCCGGTCCAGGGTCATCAGCTCCGCCGGGCCGAACCGCTGGATCTGCCGGCACAGCTCGGAGCCGATCGAGCCGCCGGCGCCGATCACCATCACCCGCTTGCCGGTCAGGTAGCCGGCGATGGCGTCCAGGTCCGTCTCCACCTGGTGCCGGCCGAGCAGGTCGGTGATCTGCACGTCGCGCACGTCGGACACGCTCACCCGGCCGTCGATCAGCTCGCTGACCGAGGGCAGCACCTTGACCGCGGCGCCCGCGCGCAGCGTGCGGCGGCGCACGTCGCGCACGAGGCCGGCGTCGGCGTTGACCACGGCGAAGACCAGGGTGGCCGCGCCCGTGGCGGCCAGCGCGGCGGGGATCTCCGCCCGCCCGCCGAGCACCGGCACGCCGCAGACCCGCAGGTGCCGCTTGCGGGGGTCGTCGTCGAGCAGGCCCACCGGTACGTACGTGCCGTGCCGGTCGGTCAGCATCGAGCGCACGAGCGCCTGGCCGGCGGAGCCGGCACCGAACAGCAGTACCGGGGTGGCGTGGGCGACGTCGGGGCGCACGGCGCGCTCCCGGCGCACGCGCACCGCGCAGCGCACGCCGAGCATGAGCGCCAGGGCCAGCGTGCCGCCGAGGACGGGTGCGCTGGCCGGCACCGGTCGCGGAGCAAGGGTCAGGTCGATGACCAGCAGCGCGGCCGCGGTGGCCAGCACGGTGCCGGCGACGGCCCGGACCTCCTCGAAGCTGGCGAAGCGGTACCGCCCCCGGTAGAGGTAGCCGGCGTGGCCCAGCAGCCCGTGCAGGGCGCCGGCGACCGGCACCAGCACCGCCGTGGCGGCCAGCTGCCGCGGGGTCAGGGCGAACTCGTAGCGGGCCACCACCGCGACGACCAGGCCCACGCCCCAGGCGGCGACGTCGACCGACAGCGGGCCGAGCGTTCGCAGCGCGGTCGCGGCAACGTCGGGTCGGGCATCGAGGTTTGCGGACCCATCAGCCATCTCGTCCCCGTATCGGTGTGGTCTGGTCGTCGAACTCGCCCGCGGGCGCGGGCGGCGGGAGACCCGCGCACTCGGTAAGGATAAAGACGGACAGATCAGATAGACCTGACATGCGGCTTTTTGGCGGTAATTGCTTGTTCTGCGGCTATAGTCAGCGTGTCTGGTTAGCCGCGAACGAGGAGGCCCGACGTGGACTTGCGCGACTACCTCCGCGCGGTCCGGAAACGCTGGTGGCTCGTCGTGGGGGCGGTCGCTCTCGCCCTGGGCGCCGCGGGACTGGTGACCTTCCGGACGCCGCCGCAGTACGCCACCACCGTGACGTTCTTCATCACCACTCCGCACACCGGCGTGACCGACGCCTACCAGGGCGGGCTGTTCTCCCAGCAGCGGGTCAAGTCGTACGCCTCCATGCTCACCAGCGACCGGGTGGCCCGCGGCGTGGCCCGGCGGATGGGCCCGGAGGTCGAGGTGGCCGACGTGCGCGAGCGGGTGACCGCCGTGCCCGTGCCGGAGACCGTGCTCATCGAGGCGACGGCGACCGACCAGACGCCGAGCCGCTCGCTGCGGCTGGCCCAGGAGCTGGCCGTCGAGTTCCGGAACCTGGTCGAGCTGCTGGAGACGCCGCCGGGCAAGACCACCTCCGCGGTCAAGGTGGAGGTGGTCGCCGGTCCCGAGCTGAACGAGACGCCGGTCTCGCCCCGCCCGGTGCGCAACCTCGCCCTGGCGGGTCTGCTGGGCCTCATCCTCGGCGCCGCCGCCACCGTGCTGCGCGAACGGCTCGACACGACCGTGAAGACCGTCGAGGAGCTGCGCGACATCGCCTCGGCCCCGGTGCTCGCCGGGGTGCCGTTCGACACCGAGGCCAAGGGCGCGCCGCTGCTGGGGCTGGGCGGCCTCGGCCAGTCCCCGCGCGCCGAGGCGCTGCGCCAGCTGCGGACCAACCTGCAGTTCGTCGACGTCGACCGGCCGGTCAAGACGCTGGTGGTCACCAGCGCGATCCCGGGCGAGGGCAAGTCGTCCACGGCGTGCAACCTGGCCGCCCTGTTCGCCGAGACCGGCCAGCGGGTGCTGTTGGTCGACGCCGACCTGCGCCGGCCGCGGATCGCCGACTACCTGGGCATCGAGGGCGCCGTCGGGCTGACCACCGTGCTCGCCGGACGGGTCGCGGTCGAGGACGTGCTGCAGTCCTGGGGCACGGGCCTGTGGGTGCTGCCCAGCGGCTTCCTGCCGCCGAACCCCAGCGAGATGCTCGGCTCCCGGCAGATGTCGGAGCTGCTGGACTCGTTCCGCGCCACGTTCGACATGGTCATCATCGACTGCCCGCCGCTGCTGCCGGTGACCGACGGCGCGGTGGCGGCGGCCCGGGCCGACGGTGCGCTGCTGCTCACCCGGTCCCGCAAGACGACCAGCCACCAGGTCACCGCCGCGGTCAACGCGCTGCGCTCGGTGGACGCCCGGCTGCTGGGCTGCGTGCTCAACATGGTGCCCCCGGACGGCACCGACCCGTACCACTACTACGGCTACGGCTACACCACCGAGCAGCGGCGCGGGCAGCACCGGCCGACGCTGACGCCCGTGGCCGAGCCCGGGTACGACGGGCTGGCCGGCGTCGACCACGGGGTGCCGGTCAGATCGGGGCGATGAGGTTGACCATGAGGTCGGTCGCCCACTGGATGTCCCGGGCGCAGCGGCGGAACACGGGCAGCGGTTGCTGCACCGGGTCGGGCAGGTCGTCCTCCTCCGGCGCGGCGACGGGCACCGCGCCGCGCGCCCGGGGCAGCTCCTCGACCAGCGCCCTGAGCCGCTGCTGCGGCGGCCACACCGCGGTCAGGGCGCGCGGGTGCAGCGCCCCGGCGAGGCGGCCGAACTGCAGCAGGGTGAAGGTGCGCCGCACCGCGCGCGGCGCCAGGGTCACGCACGCGGCGCGCTGCTCGCGGGTCGCGGTGAGCACCAGGTCGGCCTGCTCCACCAGCGCCGCGGTCACCCGGCGGCTGCGGAAGTCGGCGTGCTGGGCGCCGTGCCGGTCCAGCACCTCGGCGGCGTACGGGTGCATGGGGCGGCCCTCCGCGGCGTGGGTGCCGGCGCTGGTCACCTCCACCGCGGTGGCGCAGCCGCCCAGCCGGTCGGCGATGGTGCGGCGGGCCAGCCGCTCGGCCATGGGGGAGCGGCACAGGTTCGCGTGGCACACCATGAGCACCGACACGCCTTCTTCGCTCACGGGTCGCCTCTCCTCGCGTGGCCGGCGCGGCGCGGGCCGGCGGCGTACCGCGGCGGGCGACGCGCCAGGCCCAGGGGTCCGATGTGCGGCTACTTTACCGCGCCGCGAAACTTAGGGGGGTAGCGGCACGATGCCCGACACAGTGTATTTGTCGCCTCCGGACGTGGGTCCGCGCGAGGAGGAGTTCCTGGTGGCGGCGCTGCGGTCCGGCTGGGCCGCGCCGGTGGGGCCGGACCTGGACCTCTTCGAGGTGGAGCTGGCCCGCCGCACCGGGGTGTGCCACGCGGTGGCGGTCAGCTCCGGCACGGCGGCGCTGCACCTGGCGCTGCTGCACCTGGGCGTGGGCCCCGGCGACCTCGTCGCGGTGCCGACGCTGACGTTCGCGGCCACCGCCAACGCCGTGGTCTACACCGGCGCCGAACCGATCTTCGTGGACTGTGACCCGGACACCGGCAACGTCGACGTCGAGCTTCTGGGCCGGCTGCTGGAGCGGCTGGGCCCGCGGGTGCGCGCGGTGCTGCCCGTGGACCTGTTCGGTCGCTGCGCCGACTACACCCGGCTGCTGCCGCTGTGCACCGCGCACGGGGTGCCGGTGGTGGAGGACGCCGCCGAGGCGCTCGGCGCGGTGCACGCGGGGCGGCCCGCCGGCTCGTTCGGCGCCGCGGGCGTGCTGTCCTTCAACGGCAACAAGATCATCACAACCTCGGGTGGCGGGGCGCTGCTCACCGACGACCCGGACTTCGCCGCGCGGGTGCGGTACCTGGCCACCCAGGCCCGCGCGCCGGTGCCGCACTACGAGCACGCCGACATCGGCTACAACTACCGGCTGAGCAACCTGCTCGCCGCCCTGGGCCGGGCCCAGCTGTCCCGGCTGGACGAGATGGTCGCCCGGCGCCGGGCGCTGCGCGACCGCTACGCCAAGCTGCTGGCCCCGGTACCCGGGGTGCGGATCCTCGGCGACGGGGACGACGGGGCGAACTGCTGGCTGACCGCCGTCGTGGTGGACCCCGAGCGGGCCGGGTGGCACGCCGCGCAGCTGGCCGCGCACCTGGCCGCCCGGGACATCGAGACCCGCCCGGTGTGGAAGCCGATGCACCTGCAGCCCGTCTTCGCCGGGGCCGGCGCCTGGCTCACCGGCGCCGCGGAGCGGCTGTTCGCCACCGGGCTCACCCTGCCCAGCGGCTCGGCGTTGCGCCCCGACCAGGTCGGCCGGGTCCTCGACGCGGTCACCGACTTCCTCGGCGGTGTCCGGTGAGCCGCCGGCGCTACGACTCCGTGAAGCGGGTCCTGGACGTGTGCGGCGCCCTCGCCGGCCTGGTCCTGCTCGCCCCGCTGCTGGGCGGCGTGGCCCTGCTGGTGCGGGCGACGCTGGGCCGCCCGGTGCTGTTCCGGCAGACCCGGCCCGGCCGGCACGGTCGGCCGTTCACCATCGTGAAGTTCCGCACCATGCGCGAGGTCGACGAGGGGGCGGGCCTGGTCACCGACGCCCAGCGGCTCACCCGGGTCGGCCGCGCCCTGCGGCTGGCCAGCCTCGACGAGCTGCCGACGCTGTGGAACGTGCTGCGGGGGCACATGAGCCTGGTCGGCCCGCGCCCGCTGCTGATGTCCTACCTGGACCGCTACACCCCCGACCAGGCCCGCCGGCACGAGGTCCGGCCGGGCGTCACCGGACTGGCCCAGGTGCGCGGCCGCAACGCGCTGAGCTGGGAGGAGAAGTTCGCCTGGGACGTCTGGTACGTCGACCACCGGAGCCCGGGGCTGGACCTGCGGATCCTGGCCGCCACCGTGGGGGTGGTGCTGCGCCGCACCGGGGTGGCCCCGGACGGCGCCACCAGCGTGCCCGAGTTCCTCGGCACCCGGGCGTCGCGTGCCTGGGAGGCGCCGCATGCGTGCGAGGCGGAGCCCCGGTGAGCCTGGCCGTCGTCGACGCCTCGCGGGCGCTGCCGGACGCGGCCTGCCCGGACGTCTACTTCACCGCCGGCTACGGCCGGGCGGCGGCCCTCACCCGAGGCGGCGACTGGGAGCTGCTGCGCGACGACGACCGGATCCTGCTGCCGTACGTGCGGACCCCGGCCGGGGGTGGCGGGTTCGACGCCGCGAGCCCCTACGGCTACTCCGGCCTGTACGTGGCGCCGGGCTGCCCGCCGCACCGGGTGGCCGGCTTCTGGGCGCAGGCCCGGCGCAGCCTGCGGTCGGCCGGGGTGGTGGCCGTGTTCCTCCGCTGCTCGCCGCTGGACGAGGCGGGCACCGCGGCGCTCGGCGCGCTCGACGGCGTCCGGCTGACCCGCCGCGGGGACACCGTCACCGTGCCGGTGGCGGCGGGGCCGGACGCCGTGTGGGCCGGCATGCGCGGCCGCTCGCGCACCGCGGTGCGCAAGGCGGAGCAGGCCGGACTGGCCGGTGACATCCGGGCGGCGGAGCCGGCGGACCTGGCCCCGGACGGGCCGTTCCGCCGGCTCTACGCCGACACCATGCGCCGCGTCGGCGGCGCCGCCGGGTACCTGTTCGGCGACGACTACTACGCCGCGCTGCGCACCGGCCTGGGCCCCGGTCTGCGCCTGGCCCGGGTGCGCGACCGGGCCGGTGACGTGCAGGCCGCGGCGCTGGTACTGGTGCACGGCGGGCGCGTCCACTACCACCTGTCCGGGTCCACCGCCGCGGGCGGCCGGGCCGGCGCCAACAACCTGCTGCTGTGGAGCATCCTGCGCTGGGCGGCCGAGCGCGGTGCCGACTGCGTGCACCTCGGCGGCGGGGTGTCCGCCGAGGACGGCCTGTTCCGGTTCAAGGAGTCGTTCGGCGGCCGCCGCACCCGCTTCTTCACCGGTGCGGTGGTGCTCGACCCGGCCGGCTACGACCGGCTGGTCGCGCACCGGGCCGCGGAGCTGGGCCGCACCCCGCCCGAGCTGGTGGCCACCGGCTACTTCCCGGCGTTCCGGTTCGGCAGCGGCCTGCTCTGACCCGCGCCGCCGGCGAGGACCGCCCGCCCGAGGACCGCCCTCCCCGAAAGGAATCCGATGCCCGCCAACGATCTCCTGCGCGCCGTGGCGGCCAAGCGGCGCAACTTCGCCGACGCGCTGCGCCGCACCCACCGCCGCGACGGCGCGGTCGCCGCGGCCCGGCTGGCCGCCCGCTGGGTGGCCGAGGGTGCACTGCGGCCGGTGACCAACCTGCGCCAGCGCCGCTTCGACCGCCGGTTCGGCGTGGACACCGGGCGCGACCACGGGGCCTGGGTGGGCGTGCCCACGGAGGTGGCGGCGGCCGCCCGGTTCGCCGACAGCTCCCCGTACGCGCCCACCCCGGCGCCGCAGTTCCGGCGGCTGCTACGCAGCCTGCCGCTGGCCGACCCCGCCGGCTACAGCCTGCTGGACCTCGGCTGCGGCAAGGGCCTGACGCTGCTGCTGGCGGCGCAGCACGGCTTCCGCGCGGTGGTCGGGGTCGAGCTGGACGCCCGGCTGGTCGAGGTGGCCCGGGCCAACGTGCGCACCTTCGAGGCCGGCAACCCCCGGTACGCCGGCCGCATCGAGGTCCGGCACGGCGACGCCGCGACGGTGGAGCTGCCCGACGGGCCCACCGTGGTCTTCCTGTTCAACTCGTTCGGCCCGGACACCCTGCGGCTGGTCTGCGCCAACATCCAGCGGTCGCTGGCGCGGGCGCCTCGGCCGGCGCTGCTGGCCTACTACAACCCGGTGCACCGCGACCTGCTGGACGCTCACCCCGGGTTCCGGCGGGTGGCCGCCACCACCCGCTGGGCGGTGTTCGACGCGGCGTCGCCGAGCTGATCCGAGCCGGGCCGATCCGAGCTGGGCCGATTCGAGCCGGGCCGATCCGAGCCGGGCTGATCCGCCCGGGCCGGGGGGTGCGTGGCCGCGACGATCAGGAAGATCCACATGAACCGGGTGTCGTAGTAGTCACCGGAGAACATGCTCGCCATGCCGATGTAGACGGCTCCCACCAGGCAGCCGAGCGCCTCCGGCGGGTGCGTGCCCCACGGCCGCCCGTCCCGCCAGAACGCCAGCAGCGCGGCGGCGAACAGCGCCAGCGCCACCGCGCCGCCCTCGGCGGCGTAGGAGACGACCAGGTTGTGCGCGTACCCCACGCCCAGGCTGATGTACCGGCCCGCCTCGGCGTAGAAGCTGTCCAGGCCGCCGCCGAGGACCGGGTGCTGCCCGAAGATCTCCAGCGCCTCGGCCAGCAGCCGCGGCCGGATGGAGTAGTCGTTGGCCTGCAGGGCGCTCCACGAGTACCGGGACTGCACGGTGTCGATGTCGTTGCCGGGGATCAGCACCCACACGGTCGCCGCCGCGGCGCCGCCGGCGGCCACCATGGTGACGAGCTTCCACAGCCGCAGCCGGTGGAAGAAGCACACGGCGAAGGCCACCACCGCCCCGATCAGGGCGACCAGCCCGCCGCGGGAGCCGGACAGCACCGCGGCCAGCAGGAACAGCGGGATGGGCAGCAGCAGGGCGTAGCGGCGTCGGGCGAGGGCGACCGTGACGGCGGCGATGACGCCCAGGCACTGCACCCGCACGAAGACGTTCGGGCCGCCGCCGAAGGCCGCGTAGCGGCCCTGGACGCTGGCCCCGGACAGCAGGGCGCCGACCGCGTACAGCGCGGCGGCGGCGAGGCAGCACCAGAGCAGGACGGTCGCGGCGTGCCCGGGGTCGGGCCGCACGATGACCGCGGCGCACCCGACGACCACGAGCAGCGCGACGAGGTTGCCCAGCGACTCCGCCACCCGGGCCCCCGGCGGTGCCCAGAAGACCGTGATCAGCTGGTAGACCACCAGGACGGCGAGCAGCGCCGCGCCGGTCTGCCGTCCCCCGGGCGGCCAGCCGCGGGCGTGGTGCAACCGCCAGAAGAAGGTGGCCACGGCCAGCACGACGCAGCCGACCAGCCGGGCGTCGAGGTCGATCGAGGGATCCAACCGGGAGAGGTTGAACCGACCGGCCAGCGCGACGACGAAGAGCAGGACCACGAGGGCGGCGGAGCGCGGCGCCCGGTGGGCCCGGCTCGGCGGGGCGGTCACGCGGCCCCCGCCCCCGGCGCCGCGCGTCCGGTCCCGCCCCGGCGGCCCGTGGCCCGCAGGCAGAGCGCCAGGCCCAGCGCGCCGGCCAGGCCGTAGCCGGCGAGCGAGCCCAGGGCGGCGCCCCAGGCGCCGTGCGCCGGAATCAGCAGGAGATAGCAGCCGATCGAGACCAGCATCGCGGGCACCTCGGTGAGCAGCACGTAGCGGGAGCGGCCGGTGGCCAGGATGAGCCCGGTGGCGACCCGGCTCAGCGCCCACAGCCCGGCCGCGGCGGCCAGCGGTGCGACCAGGTGCACCGACTCGGCGTACGCCGGACCGAAGACCGGGACCAGCAGCGTCCGGCCCGCCACGGTGAGCAGCGCCGCGCAGCCCACCACGTAGGCCGCGGCGAGGGCCAGCACGCGCAGCGGGCGCAGCGCCCCGGCGAGCTGCGCGGCGCGCCAGCGCGGCACGTGCGCGTCCACGTACGCCTGCACGGGCACCAGGATCAGCTCGCTGAGCGCCGCCACGACGACGTACCGGCCCAGGTCGGCGTAGGACCCGAGCCACGGCAGCAGGAGCCGGTCGGCGCGCAGCATGGTGATCGTCGCGGCGGTGCCGGGCAGGACCCGCCAGCCCAGCCGCCGCGCCCGGCGGACCCGGTCGGCGTGGCCGGCAGCGCTGTCCTGGCCGGCGGGGGGCCCCTCTTCCGGGGCACGCGATTCCCGCGCACGGTCGGCGTCGCCGGGCGGAGCGGGGCCGCCCGCCGGGCCGGGGGACCGGCGCCGCAGCGCCAGCCAGCCGTACAGCGCCGGCGCGCCGGTCGCCGCCGCGTAGACCGCCAGCCAGGTCAGCGGGGTCGCCACCTCCAGCGCCATCAGCGTCAGCGTGCCGGCGACCAGGACCAGTTGGCTGGCCACGTTGAGCCGCAGGTAGAAGCCGGCGGTGCCGGCCGCCACGGACGCCGTGCGCAGGGTCACCAGCAGGACGCCGGCCAGCACCAGCGCCGCCAGGCCGGGACCGTACCCGGGCGGCACCGGGCCGCCCACCGACAGCGCGGCCCCGGCCAGCAGGCACGCCCCGACCAGGGCCAGCAGGGAGGGCGCCACCAGGCGGCCGAGGTCGCGGGCGGCGGCCGGCAGGCCGGGCGTCGGGTGGGCCAGTGCCGGATACGCCCGGTCGCTGCCGGCCACGCCGAAGATCTGCAGGACATAGCCGAGCTGCAGCAGCAGCGCCAGCTCGCCCCGCCCGGCCGGGCCCAGGACCCGTGCCGACACCACGTTGACCACCAGGCTCGCGGCGAGCACGACCACGTGGCCGGTCAGCAGCTGACCGGCCACGGAGGCGGTGGACGGCAGCGGCGGCGCGGCGGCCCCGGCGGTGTCCCGGCGGAAGCGGATGGATTGTGCCGGCACGCGGGAACGGTAACACCAGTGTGGTCTACAGTGGGCGTATTCGCGCATAGAGGGAGATACCGTGAAGATCACGTATATCGCCCAGTACTTTCGCACCCCGGCCGTGGCCGGCGGCAGCCGCTGTTACGAGTTCGCCCGCCGGTTCGCGGCCGCCGGCCACGAGGTGCACGTCATCACCGGGGAGCCGTACCCGGGCGAGGCGGCGCCGCGCCACGGGACCACGGTGGAGGCGGGCGTCGTGGTGCACTGGCTGCCCGTCCCCTATCGCAACGAGATGCGCTACTCGCGCCGGATCCTGGCGTTCTTCCAGTTCGTGGCCATGGCCGCGACCGCCGCGGCGCGACTGCCCACCGACGTCGTGCTGGCCACCAGCACCCCGCTGACCGTGGCGCTGCCGGGCGCCTTCGCCGCCCGGCGCCGCGGCGTGCCGATGGTGCTGGAGGTCCGCGACCTGTGGCCGGAGGTGCCGATCGCGCTGGGTGCGCTGCGCTCCCGGCCGGCGCGGTGGGCCGCGCGGTGGCTGGAGGGCTGGGCGTACCGCCGTTCGGCCCACGTGGTGGCGCTCTCGCCGGGAATGGCCGAGGGGGTGCGCCGGCGCGACCCGCGGGTGCCGGTGACCGTCGTGCCCAACAGTGCGGATCTGGCGCTGTTCGCCGACGCCGACCGGGCCGGGCGGGCTTTGCGGGCGGCGACGCCCTGGCTCGGCGACCGTCCGCTGATCCTGTACGCCGGCTCGTTCGGCCTCGTCAACAACCTGGACTACCTGGTCCGCATGGCCGCCGACCTGGTGCGCACCGACCCGCAGGTGCGGATCGCGCTGATCGGCGGCGGCCGGATGCGCGACGACGTGGCGGACCTGGCGCGCCGGCTGGGGGTGCTGGGCCGCAACCTGTTCCTGCTCGGCGAGGTCAGCAAGCGCGAGGTGATCGCCTACTTCGGCGCCTGCGACCTCGCCGTGTCGACGACCCTCAACGTCCCGGCGCTCGGCGCGAACTCGGCGAACAAGGTCTTCGACGCCTTCGCGGCCGGTCGGCCGGTCGGGGTGAACCACGGCGGCTGGCTCGCCGACCTGCTCACCGAGACGGGGGCGGGCCTGGTCCTGCCGCCCGACGACCCGGCGGGCG